>ONFW01000100.1 GCA_900317215.1 uncultured Eubacteriales bacterium
ACACCGGCGTTTCATGCGTAACGGTTCAAGGACAGTGCAGCAAAGGCGCAGCTTTATTTACGGGATTTATTTTTCCAGAAAAACGACATCCATTCTCTCATTTACGTTCAGCGTTTCACCTGTACGATGATAGCCGAGCTTTTCATACAGATGAAGGTTCCTCTTTTCCTGCAGGATCGTATTAAGGCTCCAGTTATCTTGTCCATGGAGTCTTTCCGCCTCGAGGATAGCCTTTTGTGCATATCCCTTGTTTCTGTATTCCGGCATAATAAAGACAGGAGATATTCTTTTTCTGCTGCCGTCCTTGCGATCGACCACACGAATTGCGCCGACAATATTATCCTCTGCCGAGATAAGATAATAGGTCGTTTCGGGCATATCATACTTTTTCAGAAGATCTTCAAGGCTCTCCTGTGCAGGGCTTAGTCCGTGATCCTGATACTTTTCCAGTAGAGGTGTGAATACCTCGACCTGCATTCGCCATACAGTATTCATGTCGTCTCTTGAAGCCCGCTTCAGATATAGATCCATTTTTATTCTCCCCGCTGTTATTTCAGTGCAGGAAAGCCGGACATGACAGACTCCTGTTTTGCTGTTACACAAGCAGCTCGTCTGTATTTACGCAAATGCAGCATGTGATATTTCAGTAATTGATCTGTCTGTTCTCAAGCTTTCGTTTTGAACTTATACTGTTATTATAGCATAAAGCTATAGCTCAGGCAACCTTAGAGGTTTCAGCCGGTTGAAGCAAATCCGTAAACGCTGTAAAATCTCAAAGTAAATCTTTAAATAGTGCTTGCAAAATCGTATCCTGTTGTGTTATAATGTTGAATATCTAAAAAACGCTGTGATAAAGAGAGTAACCGCAAGCTCTGTATGTAAAGAGACCCCTGTCACCGGCTGAAAGCAGAGGCTTACTGCAGCGGCGAAGTTCACTTTTGAGCGGTGCTGCCGAAAATGCCCTGCATGACTAAGCGGCAACGGGTCGTGCCGTTATACACGGAAGAGTGTCCGTCTCAGAAAGGCGGAAATCAGGGTGGTACCACGGATAATTTCGCCCCTGCGTGCTTGCGCAGGGGCTTTTTATTATGTCAGCCGCCCCTCAGAATAAACTATATGGAGGTTATTATGGACGAACGAATTTTAAAGCTGAAGACCGATTTTGAACAGAAGCTTGCCGAAGCCGCAGATCTTAACGGTCTTGACAGCCTCAGAGTCAGCTACCTCGGCAAAAAGGGAAGCATCACCGCTCTGCTCAAGGGAATGAAGGAGCTTTCCGTTGAGGCAAAAAGGGCTTTCGGCGCCGACGTCAACAAGCTCAAGGAATATGCCGCGGAGCTTATCGAGAAAAAACAGGAGGAGCTGAAGAAAAAGCAGATAGAGCGAGAGATAAGGTCAATGCCGGTGTTTGACATTACCGCTCCCTCCGCCTGTGAATGCGGGTCTTATCACCCGATAACTCTCGTTCAGAGACAGTGCGAGAAGATATTCAAATCAATGGGCTTTACCGTGGAGGATTATTCCGAGGTCGTTACCGATTATGAGTGCTTTGAGTCCCTCAATATTCCCAAGCACCACCCGGCAAGAGATATGCAGGATACCTATTACCTTGAAAACGGTCAGCTCCTGAAATCGCAGACCTCTGCGGCTCAGAACGCCATTCTCAGAAAATACGGTCCCGGTCTTATAAATAACGGCACTCCGATAAGAGCTATCTTCCCGGGAAGATGCTTCCGCAATGAGGCCACTGACGCCTGCCACGAGAATACTTTCTTCCAGATGGAGGGCGTTATGGTCGACAAGGACATCTCAATTTCTAACCTTATATATTTTATGAAGACTATGCTCTCAGAGGTCTTTCGCAAAGATATCAAGGTCAGGCTCCGCCCCGGCTTCTTCCCCTTCGTTGAACCCGGCTTTGAGCTTGATATAAGCTGCCTTATCTGCGGCGGCACAGGCTGCCCCTCGTGCAAGCACAGCGGCTGGCTTGAGCTTTGTCCCTGCGGTATGATACACCCGAACGTGCTGCGCGAGGGCGGCATTGACCCCGAAAAATACACAGGCTTTGCGTTCGGGCTCGGTCTGACAAGGCTTGCTATGATGAAATACGGCGTCAAGGATATCAGAGATCTCAACAGCGGAAGCCTGAAAGTGCTGTCGCAGTTCACCGATGATGAATAAGGGAGGGAAACAATATGTTTTTATCAATGAATTGGATAGAGGACTTTGTAGATCTGAGCGGACTTGACAAGCTTGACCTTATTCACAGATTCTCACTCTCCACAGCAGAGGTCGAAAACGAGATATTCTTCAAGGGCAAGGAGCTTTCAGGAGTAGTAGTTGCTCAGATCATGTCCGTTGAAAACCACCCCTCCTCAAAAAAGCTTCATCTTCTCAAGGTGGATACCGGCAGCGGTGAGCTCACTGACGTTGTCTGCGGCGCTCCTAACGTCAGAGTGGGCATGAAGACCGCCTTTGCAAAGCTCGGAGCAACTATCGGCGGGATCACTATAGCCCCGAGGGAGCTTGCAGGCTATACCTCCTACGGAATGTGCTGCGGCGAATCCGAGCTCGGGATAAGCGACGACGGCTCGGGCATCATGGAGATAACGGACGATGTTCCTCTCGGCACAGACATAAAGAGCATTTATGATATTGAGGATATCATTTTTGAGGTCGATAACAAGAGCCTTACCAACCGTCCCGACCTGTGGGGTCATTACGGGATAGCAAGAGAATTTGCGGCTCTCGCAGGCAGACCGCTGAAAGCCCTTGATACAGAGGAGCTTTCGGTATATGACGGGCTTCCCGGGGTCGATATGAAGATAGAAGATGACCTGTGCAAAAGATACAGCACAATAAAGGTTGAAAACATCAGCAGGACCGTAAGCCCTGTTAATATCCGCATAAGACTTTACTACTGCGGAATGAGGGCGATCAATTTCCTTGCCGATCTCACCAACTACATCATGCTTGAAATGGGCCAGCCAATGCACGCCTTCGACTCAAGAAGGGTAGAAAGCATACGTATAAAAAGGTTCGATGCGCCCTTTACCTTCAAAACTCTTGACGGAGTTGAGAGAAATATAGATGAGAACACTCTCATGATATGCAACGGCAATACCCCCGTTGCAATTGCAGGAATAATGGGCGGTCTGTATTCCGAGATAGTTGACGATACCACAACGCTCACTCTTGAATCCGCCAATTTTGACGCAGCCTCTGTAAGAAAGTCTACCGTACGGCTCAGCCACAGGACAGATGCTTCGATGCGCTATGAAAAGAGTCTCGACCCCGAAATGACAGTTCCGGCTATCGGCAGATTCCTCTATCTTCTGAAAAAGTATGACAGCGGCGCCAAGGCTGTATCACGCCTTACCGATGAATATGCGGTGAAGTTCCCGCCCGTGACCCTCACCTTTGACCAGAGCTTTGTTGACAGATATACCGGTATATCAATTGACGGTGACACAATAGTCAGAACACTCAGAAGCCTTGGCTTTGACGTTGAGCACAACGGCACGGAATTTACCGTTGATGTTCCCTCGTGGAGAACGACCAAGGACGTAACGATGAAGGCTGATATAATTGAGGAGATCACAAGGATATACGGCTATGACAACTTTGAGGTCAACACCACCCGCTCTCCCCTCTATCCCGTGAGAATGACAGAGGAAAAGACAGCCGAGGAGAAAATAAAGGATATACTTGTAAAGAGGTTCTCTCTGCACGAGGTACACTCCTATGTCTGGGCGTATAACGATGAGCAGAAGGCTCTTGGCATGAAGATCGAGGAGAATATCAGGCTTGCCAACGCTACCAACCCCAACATAGAAACTCTGAGAAGGTCCATGATACCTACACAGCTCTGTCAGGTCAAGAGCAATGTCTCCTACTCACCGGATTTTGGTATTTTTGAGATAGGCAGAACCGTAGACGGTCTTGACGAAAAAGGTCTGTGCAGGGAGCATAAGATGCTTGCTGTCACGCTTTACAGCAGGATAAAAAATGTCCGTGAGATCTATTTCGATCTGCGTGATATTCTTACTGCTATCGCCTCAGACATAAAGCACACAAGGCTCACATTTGTTCCGAGAGAGGCTTCTCATGATTACGAGCATCCCGTCAACCTCAATACGGTAATGCTTGACGGTGCCGAGCTTGGCGTTATCGGCATAGTTCACCCGACAATATCCGGAAATATAGACAAAAAGGGAAGCATCGTTTTTGCTGAGATCGATGTTCAGAGGCTGGCAGATTCCGACGATAAGGGCATAGTATACAGCGAGCCGTCTAAATATCCTTCTATCGAATACGATCTGAGCATGGATATTCCCGAGAAAATCTATTACAGCGATATCGAAAGGTGCTGGGAAAATGAAGGCGGAGATATCCTCAGGGCTGTCTCTATCGTTGATACCTACGATACCGATACGGTACACAGAATAACCGTTCGCTTTACATTCTCATCCCCGGAAAGGACTCTCTCCTCAGCCGAGGTGCAGGAAATAATTGACAGGATCACAGATAATCTGCTGAAAAAGAACGTGACGATCAAGCAACAGTAAGATATAAGGCTGATGTGTAGAATTTTACCCTCTGATTTGATAGTTTTCGTATAATTTTCGGCAAAATTCTATTGTATTTTACTCAGGAATGTGTTAATATTACTTATGTGGAGGTGGTATAAATGCATGATAAGACAATGATATTTTCTCTTTCGGACAATCGTGACGACAGCATAAGGACAATACTCACTACAGTTTATAAGGCACTTGAGGAAAAGGGCTATAATCCGATCAATCAGATCGTAGGCTATATTTTGTCTGAAGACCCGACATATATCACCACTCATAAGAATGCGAGATCGTTGATCCGCAGGATCGACAGAGATGATCTTCTTGAGGTGCTTCTCAAAAGCTATCTCAAGTCATAAGCACGCAACATAAAAGGAGGCAGCTCATGGCTGAAACAAAATTCTTTCAGTACAAAGGAAAGCCGCTTGTACGCTGCGGAGACACTCTATACTACGGTGATATGAACGACAGCTTTGTTATCAAAATGGTCATAAAATCCAAGCAGCCCATTGATGATCTTCAGGTAGCCGATAAAGTTGCCGTTCAGCTTATCAGCACTGACCCGTTTATAAGCCCGAGAAAGGCTATTGTAAAAACAAGTGAGAAATCAGACCTCTGGACAGCTATCGACATAGGAAGCGTATGGCTGAAAAAGGCTCTCAAGGAAGCAGCTAAGCAGCAATAAAGAAATCCCCCGACATCGGTCGGGGGTTCTTTTTTTGATTATATTGTTTTGTCCTTTTGATTTTATCATTATCGGTCATGCTTGTCCATTCTGTCAAGATAGCCCTGAAAATCAGCAAGCTCAGCGAGATGCTTTTTGTAGCCATGTCTTACAAAGGGATATCTGAAAAAGAAGCCTATGCATTTAAAAAACAGCATGAACAAATATTTCCACAGCTTTCTGCGCTTAATCTCAGTGACATAACCCTTTCCTGCGGCGGTGTCATAGTGGAGCATACGCCTGTGCTTATAGAAATTAGTTACCCTCGGCTGAGCAAGGTCGGTGATATAAAAGCCGTCCTTATCCCTTCTGTACATGAATGAAGGAAGAAGTATGCCGTTGAGTGAAAGAAACTGCTTTTTCAGATGACTTTTTTCCATTCGTGAAGCGATATACTTTTTCTCGTCATAATATACCCCGTATTTTTCCATAAGCTCATTATCATCAAGAAGCGGCTGACAAGACCCCATAAGCTCCCTGTTGAGCGAAGCGGTATCGGTCATCAGAAAATGCTTCCAGCCCTTTAAATAATCCTTGTAAGCCCGAAAAATGAGATCCGCAAGAAAATACCTCTGGAATATCGTCTGCTTGAGAACGCTTGCACACAGCTTTCTTGCCTGCCACAGCGCATAGCCCTTCTGCTTGTTGACCGAGGTCATGATAAGCTCGTTTCTTTTTATATAATACTCCTGAAAACCGACATACTTTGTGTCAAAATCATCATGCCATACGGCGATGCCGTTGATAACGGCTATCCTGTCCGCACAGCGCAAAGAATACTCTATATCATCAAGCTTTACAAAAAGCTGAAGCGGGTAGCCGTGCTTCTCATGCCAGTCGGCAGGAAAACAGAAAAACCACCATGCATTATAGTTTCCCTCCGGATAATATGCCGTTTCAAGCACATTTTCCCTTTGAGTGATATCTATATCCTGACCAATGGAATTAAGCCTTTTTCCGTCCCATACAGAGCCTGCCTCATGCTGAGTCACCCTGTCGCTCAGCCTTATCATAGTGCCGCCTACGGAAAGCTCCTTCAGCTCCTGCCTTCGCAGTCTTAATATCGCATATACCCTCAGCAGCATTTCGCAGTCGAGTACGATATCATCATCCATAAACAGTACATGCGTGAAGTTTCTGCCGCTGTTCACTGCCTCATAATAGCCCCGCGTAAAACCGCCGCTCCCGCCTGTATTCTCGTTTTGTATAAGCGTGACGTTTTTGTTTGCGACCTCAGCCGAATTAAGAGTCTTTCCGTTGTCAACAATATAAAAATGAATATTGTTTTTATGAAAGACGGTGCTTTTTGCAAGGTAGCTATTGATCTCCTTAAGATTATGCAGGATGAATTTTTCTCTTTTGAACGTGCATATCACAACAGCCATATTCACGCCGTTCGGTTTTTCGCTTCCGCAGAGATACTCTCCTCCGAAAAACCGTCCGTCCTCTGCCTCAAGCCTGAAATATATATGGGCATAGCCCTCCTTCAAAAAAGCTGTCAGCTCAGTAACGTCATCGGCACACGCTCTGCTCTCAAGTCTTTTTTCGAGAAGGAGCTTCTCTATGAATCCTCTCTCAGACTTTACAGCCCCGAAAATGCGTAAAACAAAGCTGCCGCAGACCCTGAGCCTTAAAAAAAGCTCTGAGAGCATGCAGTATTCCGTATACTTCATAACAGCCAGCGAATTGAAATATGTATCGAAGGCCGCCGTGCCGCAGATATTCAGATATGCCCCGTTATCGCAGCATTTTACGGAGCCGCATTCCTCACGGAAATACAGCTCCGCCTTATTACAGATCTCCTCTTTCGGAAGCAGTATGCTGCGTAGAATAGTAAGAGAATTATTCACCGAATTCTTCCTTTACCGCTGCAAGTGCAACGTCGATCACCTTATCCATGTCATAATACTTATAATGTCCGAGACGCCCGCCGAAGATGACATTCGGAGTAGCGTCAGCAAGCTTTTTGTACTCCTCATAAAGCCTGTTGTTCTTATCATTGTTCACAGGATAGTAGGGCTCTATACCCGGCTTCCACTCTGAGGAATACTCTCTTGATATAACGGTCTTGGGCTGCGTACCGAACTCAAAGTGCTTATGCTCAATGATCCTTGTATACGGGACCTCTCTTTCGGTATAGTTTACCACAGCATTGCCCTGATAATTATCTGTATCGAGCACCTCAGTCTCAAAGCGCACCGAGCGATATTCCAGAACGCCGAGCTTATAATCAAAGAACTGGTCGATCTGACCTGTGAATACGGTCTTTTTTACCTTATCGGCATTAGTCTTTATCCACTCAAAATAATCAGTGTCGGTAAGAACGTCTATTCCGTCAAGCATTTTCTCTATGATCGCAGTATATCCGCCCATTGGTATGCCCTGATATCTTGCATTGAAGTAGTTGTTATCGTAGGTGAAGCGAAGGGGAAGTCTCTTGATGATAAATGCCGGAAGCTCTGTGCAGGAGCGTCCCCACTGCTTTTCAGTATATCCCTTGACGAGCTTCTCATATACGTCACGACCTGCAAGACTGAGAGCCTGCTCCTCAAGGTTCTGAGGGTCTGTGATATTAAGGTCTGCGATCTGATCGGCTATGATCTTTTTTGCCTCTGCAGGAGTTTTGATGTTCCACATACGGCTGAAGGTATTCATGTTGAAGGGAAGGTTATAAAGCTCATCCTTATAAACAGCTATGGGAGAATTGATATAGTTATTGAACTCTGCAAACTGATTTATATACTCCCATACAGCCTTGTCGTTGGTGTGGAATATATGGGCTCCGTACTTATGAACATTGATGCCCTCTATACTCTCACAGTAGATATTGCCTGCAATATGGTCTCTCTTGTCGATGACAAGCACCTTCTTGCCTCTTTTGTTAGCCTCATAAGCAAAGATCGAGCCGAAAAGACCGGCTCCAACTATAAGATAATCGTACATTTATATCAACCTTTCTGAATGTAGTGCGGGTCCTGTCATGCTATGCCCGTGCATGGTATGACTGACCCTTATGATAACGGCGGAAAGAATATCCGCCTGAATATCCTTATTTTTTCAGCCTTCTCAGTATCCCCCTGCGGCGTGAGCCGGGAGGACAAAGCCTGTAGAGTCCTTTGTCAAAGGACAGATTTTTTTCCGTAACGCCGCTTATCGAGGAAAAATGCGCCCTCGGCAGCTCCGCCCAGCGGATATCACCCCTGAACTTGACATGAGTCATATATATCCCGAAAAGTCTTTCAGCAAGCTTGCCCTGCTCCCGGGGGTAAAGCTTTTCGGAGGGCTTTCTCCTTTCATACTCCTCAAGTATCCCGAAAAGCCACTCGCTGTAGTCACAGAACAGCTCCCTGTCCATTATGAACATATTGCAAAAGTACGAATAATTCTGCGACAGATAACGCCGTGTGCTCTCTCGGTATTCCGGATATTTTTCAATTATGACATCGCTGAGCAGCGAAAGGTCATCGAATCCCTTTCTGTCCTTCCTGTCATAGTAGCTTCTGACGGTCTGATAAAGATTCTCACTGAGCGGAGCTATTATGCGGTAGCGCTTCATCAGACTGCTCACTGTATTATAATCCGCCTTGATATTTCTCAGCGTTGATTCATCAGGCTCATCAAAGATCCTGTATGACTTCCTTGATCTTTTATTATTGTCGCAGGCGTAGGGCTCGGTGTCGGAAAAGTCAAAGTATCTCCTCTGATGCATCAGCCCGCCGTATTCAAAATCGCAGTTTTTCCATGCCCAATACTGCACCGTAAGCTCGCAATACTGAGGATTTCTGCGAGAGATATTCTCGCCCTCATCATCACAAAAGCTGAGTCTCGGGTCGGTATCGGAATAAAGCGCCGCTCCCGCCGACACGGGTATGATTATTCCCCCCGCCTGTTCTGTAACGCTTTTATATACACTCACAAATAGCTCTATCTTATTCATATTTCCTACCAATTCTAAAATTTTTGACGGTCATCTTCAAAAAGCGGCGATCTTACTGCTTTTTTCAGCAAGGACTTCCACCGTTCCTGAAGCCCGCAGCATTATAACAGGAGCGTCATTCGTGTGAAAAGCGATCTGCAGCCTAAGTCTCCGTCAGGAGACAGCTCACCCTTAAAGACGCTCCCAGACCTGTGGGATCATTTTACAAAGGTCATGCCCTGATAGTTCACGCTTACAAGGGTATCTATTATGTAGCCGAAGGTCTCCGGCTCATCTCCGGTAAACGAAATATAGACATATCCGTTCTCTTCTCCCCAGTAGCCCTTTAACAGGCTTTCCTTATAGATCCCGGTGGCAGTGCCGTCTGCGGCAAGCACCATGCTCGTGCTCGCCATTCTGTCATTGGCATCGTCAAGCTTTTCTCCCTCAAGGTCTGAGGTCTCAAGTCTGAGAGACCATTTTCCGACAATATAATCAGGGTGAGAAAGCCCCTCAAGTCCGTATGTAGACATCTCAGTCACACCTGACTGTTCCGCACCTCCCGAGGATTCATTGCCGGACGTCTTGCTCTCCTCTCTGCTTTCCTGAGGACTGTTCTGAACAGTCTCACTCTCTGCCGGACTGCTCTGTGCTGTCTCGCTCATAGCGCTGCTGACGTCAGTACTGCTCTGAGAGGTCGAACTCTGCTGAGTGCTCTCCGCAGCAGAGGAAGTATTGCTGTCACTCTGTCCGCAGGCGGAAAGACACAGAAGTGTCGCAGCAGCCGCAATAACAGATATTATTTTTCCGTATAATCTCATATTGCTCCTCCGATCTTTACTGATTTACCATCCGTAGCCGTTATCATAACCATAACCATTATCATAGCCATAACCATTATCATAGCCATAACCATTATCATAGCCATTATCATAGCCGTAGCCGTTATCATAGCCATAGCCGTTATCATAGCCGTAGCCGTTATCATAGCCATAGCCGTTATCATAGCCGTAACCGTTATCATAGCCATAGCCGTTATCATAGCCGTAGCCGCTGTTATAGCGATAGTAGTTGCTGCTGTCAAGCGCATAAGGATTGCTGCTGTTTACGGTGTAGGGATTGCTGCTTTGCTGACGTGGCGCAGCATAGGGATCGCTGACGTTTGCATAAGGGTCGCTGACATTTGCAAAGGGGTCACTTGTATCGTAGTATCTGCTTGTATATGAGCCGGAAGAATAATAGCTCGGATCATAGTAGCCATTGTTATAGCCGTCGTTGTAGCCGTTGTAATAGTAGTTATCGTTTATTGCCCTTTGAACCTCTTCGCCGCAAGCAGAAGCTCCAAAAAGCATAAGACCCGAAAGAATTGCCGCAACAATTATAGTAAGACCCTTTTTCATATCACTACCTCCGTTTTGAGATGATATGTTTCTTTTCCCTTCCTGATACGCTTTACCGTATTATCATAATTATATTATAATAAAACTGTACTGTCAACATTTCATGACATGAAAGATTATATATGGCGGCTTCGCGTGAACGCTATTATTACTTTGCCACTTTGATACCTGTTGACTGACCTTATATAATATAACGCAAAACAACTATCTGTTTTCAGCTATACTATTGCTTTAATTTCGGCATCATTGCACAAAATAATGTGTCACTTTTCTATCAAGCAAAGCTAATAATCCTTTTCTTTTTTGTTGGATTCTTATATAATCAGGTGTATAATAATTACATACAATACTTTTCCATTGCAAAAGCGAACATATGAATTATTTAGGATAGGGCATTTGCATATGGAGAGCCACCAATAATTTGAGGAGGTAAGAATATGAAAGGTAAGCTATAGCAAACGACATAAATAAATTCACTTTACAAGAATGTAGCTGATATGTTATATTACTCATAGGAGTGATGTAACAATGAATAA
>ONFW01000070.1 GCA_900317215.1 uncultured Eubacteriales bacterium
CCGGGGCCTCCGCAGAATTCCTCTACGGCGTCAAGCAGAAGCTCGCAGTTGTTGTATGCAAGTCTTGAAAGCTCCTTCCAGAAAAAGCCGTCGATACGCTCGATGAAGTCAACATCCTTGCAGATACCGCTCATTGCCTGAATGATAAGGCTGTTTCTGTGTACCATGTAAAGCTCGAGAGCTGCATTGAATTTTGTGGAAAAGCCTCTGTGCCAGATGCATATCCCGTTGAGAGTGAGAAAGCGTGCCTTTCTGCAAAGGCTGAATTCAACGTCATCTCCTCTGATGAACAGCGGGATAGGCAGATTATTCTCCGAAAGCTGGGTCATAGGCACACAGCAGTACCACCAGCCTGCGTAGGAGTTAGGATGAAAATTAAACTCCTGCTCGTTCATGAGCACATTGTCCCAGTTCTTCATATCGAAGTCGGGCTTGTTCGGACCGTAGGAGCCGTCGTCATGAACAAAGCCGACGTCCTCGTGCTGTACTGTGATCTTTTCATAATAGAGCATGGCGCCGCTGAGAAATCTGTCCTTGAATTCGTCCTTAAGTAGGGCTAAAAATGAGTAGGTGCGGATAAGACTTTCGGGCATTACCATGACGTCATCGTCCATAAGAAGAATGTGAGTGGGTCTGAACTCCTTGTCGTCCATTGCCTCTATCATTCCTCTTGTATAACCTCCTGAGCCGCCCGTATTGTTGTTGTGGATAAGCTGCATATACTCGCTGTTAAAATCATCGGGGTCAAGAGTTTTGCCGTTGTCTATGATACGGACCCTGATATGCTCTTTTGCTGGCTCTTCCGTATAGAATAGCTCACGCTCAAGCAGGGACATATTGCTTGTTATGTATGCCTCCTTTTTGTAGGTGACAGTAGTGAGGGCTATTCTGACCTCGTTGAGCACAGAGCTGTCAACAAGCGTGGACCAGCAGCCGTCATAGAGCCAGAAGGAGCAGCCGTCAGCATCGGGGATATCTCCTTTAAGCTCATAGGCGTTTATCTGGAAGCCGATTACGGTGCTTTTTATATTTTCCGGCACGGGAATGCATACTCTTGTTTTTTCTTTGAAATAATACTCTCTTGGCTCAAAGATATCCTTGCTGATATCGCTTCCGTCTGTATAATGACCGAAGAAACGCACTGCAAAATGTCCCTTGCAGCAAAGCTCGAGAGTAATGCTGCCGATGTTGGTATACTTTCTCCATTTGCCTATGGAGCAGGTGTTGAAATAGGTGAAAAACTCAACAAACTGTCCTGCCTCCAGAGTGTTTGCGGACTGCAGCTTATTGTATTTAAGGTGGTCGCCCCTGTAGGTCATCCACTGATCCTTTTCGTTGGCAACATTGTTTTGTATCACTAAATTCTGAAGCTTGAATCTGACACTACCCATAGCTGATACCTCTTGTTTCTTATTGATTTGACAAATGTGATCTCAGCCACTCAAGAGAGGCAGCCTTCATGCTGTCGAGCAGCTTATTCACCCTTTTGTATCTTACCGGGAGCCTGAAAAGATATTCCTTTTTTCTCAGGTCATCCTCTGTGAAAACTATCCTGTCCTCAAGACCGAGAGAAGCAAGAAATGTGCTGACAGAGCCGGTGTTCCTGTTGCTGAGAGATTCGATGAATACAAACGGCTTGTTGAAAACAAGGGCAAAATAAATGCCGTAAATGTCGTCCGTGAGTACAAATTCACTGTTGATAAGATAATAGAGCCAGTCCTCAACGGTAATGTGCCATGCTACCTCAGTGCCGAGCATCTCCCTGGACTCAGGAAACATATTTATATTGATAAAGCTCCTGACAGGGCTGAAATTATTGGGGGTAAGGATCTCTGCTCCTCTGTTAAGAAACTGACGTTTTCTTTCGTTGCCGTATTTTATGTAATTGAAAATAAAAGAATCTGCTTTTTCCGAGCTTTTGCAGGGGGCATTCTCCGCAGCCTTTTCAAAGCATTCTGTGCCGCAGATAAATACGGGGTCAAGAACGACCTCGCTTTTCATGCCGTAACGCTCAGAGAGTACATCGCTGTCAGAGCAGCTTCCAACAGAGATCCCGCTGAATTGGCTGAGGCAGGCTGCAGCGGAAAGCAGCTCCTCGCCGAAGGGGCCTGAATATTCAAGACCGAAGGACGATGCATAGCTGAGCTTTAGCTTGTTCTTAGGAGCATAGTCAAGAAAATATCTGTTCTTTACCGCATTGGTGCATACGCTGCCGCTCCATATGATGTCTGAGCCGACTATAACGGCATCTGACCCTTCGGCAAGCGAGGAAAGCTCTTCAGGCGAATGACACTTGTCGGTAACGGTGCAGTATTTTCTGATAAAGCTGCCTGCAATGTTGTCCGGCTCGGCATAGTGCTCTGTCCAGAGCTCGTCGGGCTTTTCTGTAAGCATTGTGTCATAGCCGAGACTCTGCACGGCCTTGTCAAGGGCAAAGGAGGTAAGGATGCTCCCGTAGTCCAGTCCGAACCAGAGAGTCTCCAGAAGAGCAGAGGGCTTTGCAGCGCCCTTGCTGTTGTTAAGCTTTTCTCCCATATATTTATTCACTCCTATATCTGTGCGTTAGCGGAGCAGCTCCGCATTGTCAGAATTGTCTCCAGTCAAAAACCACGCCGAGGGGGAATTCCCTGTCTGTGAGAAGTCTGTCATATATCTGCGTTGCATCGGCGGGGGAAACGATCTCAGAGCGTATCTCCGAGGGTCTGAGCCTGCCGTCCTTCATCAGACCGAGCAGCGTTATATAATCACGCTTGGCTGTAAAATTGCCGGGAGCGGAATTATAAGGCAGTCTTGTTTTGTCATGGGCGCCGATTATGTTTATTCCCTTGCAGTGAACATAGGTGTAAAAATCTATCGGCTCATTGCAGATGCGGTTGCAGCCGTTTACGAGCACACGGGCATATTTTGAGGCGTAGCGCAGACCGAGCTTCAGACCCGCCATGGTGCCTGAGGTCTCGAGTACGACATTAGCACCCTTAACGCCGTTGACACTCTCGGTTATTTCAATGATCTTTTTTACTATATCGGGCTCATCGGGTGAAAATACATATTCAGCGCCGAAGTCCCTCGCCTTCTGCTGTCTTATTTCTCTGTTGCCGATAGCGATGACAGGCAAAGCGCCGCAGGTCCTTGCAAGCTGAACTCCGAAAAGCCCAAGCATGCCTAAGCCGACCACGACTACCGATTCTCCTATTTCAAGCCTTCCTCTCCTGAGAGCGAGCAGGGGAAAGCTTGCAAGACGTGTGAACACCGCATCGGTCAAGGGAACCTCATCGGGTATCCTTACGACCCCTGACTCCTTTTTGAAATTGTATGAGGCATGGCCGGCGTATTCAACAAATACACGGTCGCCGACATTGAATTTTGTTATTTTTGATCCTGTTTCCGCAACCGTTCCGACACTCGAATAGCCCGGAACAGTGGGAAACTTCTTAGCCGTATTCGGAGAGGCGGAAAGATAGGCTTTTTCTGTGCCTGCAGAGATGAGGGTGTAGTCTACCTTTATCATCATCTCGTCATCATGGGGTTTTCTGACCTCAAAGCTTTGAAGCCTTGCTTTGTTGGGAGCCTCAAAAAGTATCCTTGAGCCTTTCATTTTCAATCACCGCTTTTTTTATCAATCATGATCCTTTCGGGATCGGTGAAGTCTTATTGATCCTGAGCTGTGGGCATGTGTCGGGCTGTGCGGAGGGAGGATATAATTGTCAGACAGTACCGCAGCTCAGCTCGTGCTATGTTCAGCAGAACACCTCAAAGAAGATCGGTTTGTCGCTTTCACCGACAAATTCATCAAGCCTTGCATGGAAGGTGTCCTTATCCGAGGCACTGATATATCTGAAGCCATTTTCCTCAACCCAGCCCTTTGCCGAGGTAGAGTGAGCATGAGTGATAGCGTTGCTCTGAAGATGTCTGAGCAGATTGGTGCCTGAATTGTTGCACAGCATGATCCTAACATTGCTCCTCGGGTGCTTGTCCCATATAGAGTTCATGTCATAGAAGAAGCTGAGATCGCTGATGAGCAGGAAGCAAGGCTCGTCGCTTACGGCGGCGTGTCCCATGAAGGTCGATGCTGAGCCGTCAATGCCGTTGGTGCCCATGTTGCAGAATACATTGACCGAGGGGTCTATGTCATAACGGTTAGCAAACATTATCGTACAGCCGATAGCAAGATGCAGCAAGGAATTCTTTGGCAGCTTTTGAATAAGAAGATCAGTCGCATAAAGCTGAGAATAGCTGTTGATATGCTCTGACGGGAGATCCTTCTGCGCGTTTTTCCATGCTTCAAGATATTCGCCGTTGTTTTTGCAGTCGCCTGACATATCAATGAATTTTTTAAGGAACTGAGCCTGTGAGCATTCAAATATCCTGTTCAGCTTGCGGAAGGTATCTGCGACCCTGCCGTCCTCCGAAACTCTCCAATGTCCCATGGGCTTTTTCTGAGCCCTCAGTCTCGGGATTATCGGGTCGTTGAGGGATCTTCTGCCGCCTATGGTGATAACAACATCAGCCCAGAGCGCCTCGTCAAATCTGTCGTTATCGTAATTTCTTAATACGGGCGTAGAGGGAACAGCGTATTTTCCGCTGTAGTTAGAAAGGGCGTCTGTAGCAATAACGCAGTTGAATTTCTCGGCAAAGGTATCTACAAGAGCTTTTTCCTCTTCTGATAAGGGGTGATTCTGTCCGTAAACTATGAGCACCCTTTTCATTTGCTTGAGCCTGTTGACCCTTACCTGCCAGAGCCTTTCCTCCGAGCCGAGGTCAATTCTGTCTATCTTTCTGAACACCTTGTCAAGCCTTAGCAGTCTCGGCTCGGGCTTCGGGCGTTCGATATTTGCTATCGGGATATTTATGTGTACGGGACCCTTTCCGTGATGATCTACCTCAAGCAGAGCCTCACAGACGAGTCTTCTTGCCTCCCAGTCACCCATAGTTCCAGGGGTAACGGGAAGGGTAACGCTCTTTTTTACTACGCTGCCGTAAATGTTGGACTGCGGTATAGTCTGATCCTCATTCTGACCGAGAACGCAGGGGTATCTGTCAGCGGTAATGACTACCAGCGGTACGCCCTGATAATAAGCCTCTGTGACTGAGGTGAGGTAATTCGATGCTGCTGTACCGGAGGTGCAGCACATGGCAACTGTCTCGTTGAGCTTGAGCGCAAGACCCATTGCATAGAAGCCTGCGCTTCTCTCGTCTATCACGCTGTAGGTCTTGAAGAAGGGATCCGCCTCAAACATTCTTACCATGTTAAGGTTCCTTGAGCCTGATGAAAGGACCACATGCTTTATGCCGTATTCCTTAATCATAGTGACGAGCATCTTGCATCTGTCAAAATCCATTGAGGTTTCGGGCTTTGGCTCCTCGTAGACAGGCTGAGGTATGTCAAGACCTGCAGGCTCGGGCTTTTTTTCTGCTTCAAGAGCGCATTTCAGCCATTCGGTGCTGCGTCTTGCCTCACTTTTCATTATCTGATCTACCGTATCGTAATCCACAGGCTCAAAAAGGCTTTCGTTTGTGAGTATCATTTCAGGCTCGGTGACTATCCTGTTTCTTACTCCGAATACATCGGCAAGGGACTTGAATCTTGAATAGCCCCTCTTTTTATTTGTTATTGCGATAAAGTTCTTTTTAAAGATCATAGCAAAGCTTGCGCCGTGGCATGAATCAGTCACGACAAAGCTTGCGTTGCTGAGATAATATAGCCAATCCTCCACCTGAAGATCTTCAATGCAGTTATCCATGTCCATTTTACGTTTGTTCTCTGCAAACAGCCACGGGAAACCGTCGAGAAGGTTGATGATCTTTATCCCTCCGAGCTTCTTTGAAGCATGCTGTAAGGCCTTCTTTTTCTCAGGGGTGGGGTCGAGGATATAGGCAGCGATAAAAGGCTCGTCCTCGTGCTTTTTCGACTTAGCTATAAGGGGCTTATATACCTTTTCGGGATCAACAAGAAAAACAGGGTCAAGAACTCTTGTTGCTTCAACTCCATAGACCTCGTCGCAGAGCTTTACTCCGTCGCCCTCTCTCAATGAGATAGCGTCGAATCTCTGCATAAGGGCCGAGAGTATCCTTCTCTCGTTTTCGGGAGCAAAGTCAACAGCATGTCCGAAGGAGGTCGCATAAGCTATCTTTTTTTTCGTGCTGTCGGCAAAGTCGAGGTAAAAGCTTCTTCCGGAGTGCTTGCTGATGCCGTAGTTCCAGACCTGATCGGAGCCTATCACAAAGGTATCGCAAAGCTCGTTGAGCCTTTTCATTTCGCTGAGTCTGAGAGGAGGAGCAATATCATAATGCTCCTTTGCAAAGCGTCGTGAATGAGTCATTTCATATTCAGCGTCTTTGCCCTTGTTTGCGGGAAGTATCTTATCGACCATGAGTACGGAATAGCCGAGAGCCTTTATCGCCTGATTGAGCGCATAGTAAGTCATTATGCTCCCGTAGTTGCAGCCCATCCATACTCCGAGAATACCGACGTCGTATTTTTTGTTTTCAGCCATTATTACAACTCCTCGAATTATATTTTCTGCGGTTTATCCGAACGAAGTGTTTTTTGCGGATACTGTCCGCCCTGAGTCTATTCGCTGTTTTTCACATACACTATAATTCTACTGCAATTGAATACGTATGTCAACAAAAAATGCTTTATATGATCTTGGGCGTTTGCTTGACATTTTATATAAAACGTGATAAACTCATAATATCACACGTGCCGGTGTGGCGAAATCGGCAGACGCAAGGGACTTAAAATCCCTCGGTAGCAATACCGTACCGGTTCAAGTCCGGTCACCGGCAGGAGCTTTTCCCTTGATAAGGGTCAAAAGCCTGATCGATCACATATTATATTGCAGGTGAAAATCATATCCATGTTCTTCATCAGTAAGAAGCTATGAATTATCAGCTCGTTTAATATGACTGCTTGCAGGTATAGTATAGAGGTAGTACATCAGCTTCCCAAGCTGACCGGGCGGGTTCGATTCCCGTTACCTGCTGAAATGCCCCTCGTCTTCCGACGAGGGGCTCTGTATTTTACAAGGAGTGAGCAATACGGTCAGCAGACATAGGGATCTGCGCTTACCAAAGGGACAACATGCAGGACTCGGTGAGCGCAGATGTTTGTTATGGATTCGGGTAAAATATTAAGGAGGTACGTATGATAAACATAAGGAAAATACTGGCAATAGGTCTTTCGGCTGCGACAGCATTGTCTTTGGGCGGGTGTGGAAGTGATTCAGGAAATGTTAATACTTCCACCGCATCCGAAAAAAGTATTTCCTCCGCTGCAGAGAAAGACTGCTTTAATTTTGCCGATTATTTGAATGAAGAAATAATTGATATTCAAAAGGTGGATAATGGAGATGAGCTTGACTCATTATGCGAAACATACAGCTTTATCTTTCTTTCGGACGGATACAAGATTAAGGGATATATTTCCATACCCTTGTCATGTATAGAAAATCGTACACCGTGTAAGTGTATGGTTTATTGTAGGGGCGGAAACAGCAATCTCGGTGCATTGGAAAAAAGCGATACCGCTGTAAGATGTGCTGTTTCCAACTATATTGTGATCGGCTGTGAACACAGAGGCGGAAACGAGACGGAAGGAACAGACCAATACGGCGGCGACGATCTGAATGATGTGATAAAGCTGATCGATTTTTGCGATACAATGTTTGATTTTGCCGATATAAATGATCTGTGCGTGGAGGGCGAGTCAAGAGGAGGACTCATGACATATATGGCAGCCCGTCAGGACAAAAGAGTCAAGAGAATTATCGTGTGTTCGGGTGTCAGCGATCTGGTTACATGTTACGATGAAAGCGAAGATAAGATGAAACAGGTTCTTATCAAATGTATAGGTGGAACTCCCGAAGAAAAACCGGAGGATTACAAAAGACGCTCCGCTGTCTATTGGACGGATGAAATAAAAATTCCGGTGTTGATTATCCACAGCAAAGGTGACAGTCGGGCAAATTTTGAAACGCAGGCGCAAATAATAGCTGATAAACTGAAAGATAGTACAGACTGCACATTTATTACATATGAGGATGACATTCACGGTTTTCATGAAGAGGATATGTCCATTATAAAAGAATGGTTGGCAAAGCACTGATCCTGCAATGATCCATAGCCGGAAATTTAATTACTACCCGAATCCGTGAAACTCAATTAGAGCCTGTTGACACTATTTAGACCATTTTAATATGCAAGCAAATTGAATAAATGATAAATACATGGAATCAAGTTTATCATA
>ONFW01000009.1 GCA_900317215.1 uncultured Eubacteriales bacterium
AATGAACAGTGCTGACAGAAAAGTCATTGCAAACAGCAGGCATGCGCCTGAGGGGTCGCACAAAAAGTGATCGTATACCCTTTTCCAGCCCTCAGGTGACGAAAACATTATTACCCCTATCACCGCAGCAAATGCTGCAAGTATCAGCACAGCTCCCGCAGCAGCATCCTTGGCTGTCCTTATCATGCTGTCATGCTCGGGACACACTCTGTCGCAAAGAGCCTCTATTGAGGTATTGATCGCCTCCGCTGCAATTACCCCGCCTATAGTCAGCAAAAGAAGAACATAGTCTCTCAAGCTGAAATCAAAAAAACGCGCAAAAACGAGAACATACAGCGCAGCCACTGTATGAACTCTCATATTGCGCTCGTTTTTTATACAATGAATAATACCGCAGAATGCGTATTTAAAGCCCTTTAAAAAGGTCATCAGCTTCCGTCCTTCATGACATAGCTTGAAGAGCTTGGAAGGCCGAGCTGTGTCATTACTTTTTCTTCCTTCTCACGCATACGTATCCTCTGAAGACCGTTATCCTCATGATCGTAGCCCAGAAGATGCAGCATAGAATGGGCAGTAAGATAGCCCACCTCACGCTGCAGACTGTGACCAAAGCGTTCAGCCTGCTCTACGGCCGTCTCCATGGAAATAACTATATCTCCGAGAATCTTTGCGCCGGTCGTGGGGTCGGTATCATATTTGCCGTTCTCTCCCATCGGGAACGAAAGCACGTCCGTCACCATATCCTTGTTTCTATAGATATTGTTAAGCTCCTTTATCTGCTTATTGTTCACCAGCGTTACGCTGACTTCTACAGAGCCCTGAAACGCCTCCATAATGAGCACAGCATTACAGCAGCGTCTGATAAGCATACGCAGTCCTGTGGGTATTTTGATCTCTTTCTGTTTGTTGGTAATAATTACCTTGATCTTATCCATTTCAAAACTCACCTTTCATCATTATTGCTTCTGCCTCTTTGCCGAGGCAGCTTCATACGCCTTGATAATATCCTGCACAAGTCTGTTCCTCACAACATCCTTTGCAGTAAAAAATACCGTTTCTATGCCTTCGATATCCTTCAGGATCCTGACAGCGTCCTTCAAGCCAGATCTTATCCCGCCGGGAAGATCTATCTGAGTGATATCTCCTGTTATGACCATTTTAGAGTTGAAACCGAGTCTTGTCAAAAACATTTTCATCTGCTCAGGAGTAGTGTTTTGTGCTTCATCAAGAATAATAAAGCTGTCATCAAGTGTCCTTCCCCTCATGTACGCAAGCGGAGCCACCTCGATATTTCCTCTCTCAACATATTTCTGATAGGTCTCTGCACCGAGCATATCGAACAGCGCATCATAAAGCGGTCTGAGATATGGGTCGACCTTGCTTTGCAGATCTCCCGGAAGAAAGCCTAACTTTTCTCCCGCCTCAACAGCCGGTCTTGTCAAAATGATACGGTTGATCTCTCTTGCTCTGAACGCTGCCACCGCCATAGCTACCGCAAGATAGGTCTTGCCTGTTCCCGCAGGCCCCACACCGACAACCACGGTATTATCCTTAATGGCCGTGCAGTAGCTCTTCTGTCCGAGAGTTTTGGGCTTAACGGGGCGTCCCTTCGAGGTGATGCAGATGCAGTCGCCTGCAAGCTGTTCTATGCGGTGCTCGTGTCCTTCATTGATAAGAGACATGCAATATCTCACATTCTGCTCGCTGAGTGCTTCTCCCTTATTCAGCAGACCGAGGAGGCTCTCAATGACCTTGACCGCTTTAGCCACGTTTTCCGCTTCTCCCGTCACCTTAAGCTCAGAGCCTCTGCACACGACTGATACCATATATTCATTTTGTATCAGCTTTATGTTCTCATCAAAGGTACCGAACAGAGCCACCGCCTGCTCCATACGGTCAATATTCAGAATTTGTTCGATCATTCGACCACCTTGACCATTTCTGACAGCACACATATTTAACACAAAACGAAAAATATGTATTTAAGATATATTTTTTTTGATTATAACATAAAAATAGTTAAAAGTCACTATATTTTTTTAAATTTTTTTAAGTTTTTTCTGATCGTACATCAATATGTGAGGACACATTATACTCATGCTCCTTCCTGCAAAAGTGATGATCGCAGAATTATTCTGAAGCGGCTGAATCAAGCCCCCGAATATGATATCATACATTTCTCCGGGCAAAAAAAGAGCCTCCGCACTATTCAGTGCAGAGACTCCGCATCGTATTCTGAGCAAAGCCGGAACAGCTACAGGTTTTTTCTCAGTGTCAGGATATTACAGCCGTCCTTATATTCATATTTTACGTGATCCATTGTCTTCTTGACAAGAAAAACGCCCAGACCTCCGATCTGTCTTTTACCAACAGGAAGAGTGATATCGGGATCTTCTGCCTTTAAGGGATCATAGGGCTTTCCGTTATCGATAAAGGTTATCAGCACCGTGACAGGCTCCTCGGTCAACTCAACACGCACTCTTGCTTTGCCTGTTTCGGGAGAATAAGCATAGTTTGAAATGTTAACAAATATCTCCTCAACGGCAAGGTTTATCTGAGTAAGCTCCTTAAAGCTGCAGGCACTGTTTTCAAGCTGTGAATTCACAAACGACAGCACTTCTTCAAGATTTTTGTTTTCGGCTATTATCTCGATCTCTCCGCCCGAAAAGTCTTTTCTGCTGTTGATCAATTCCGTACTCATGCTTTTACACTCCCCTTAACCGAGTAAGCACCTCAGCAAACGTCACCGTCCTGCTTACAGTAATGATTTTAACATATTTTTGCTGTTTTAGCAACCGTACAGGTTACAATACAGCGCAGAAAGCAAATAATTTTTCATCTTAAAATGCTCATATCGTATTGAAAAAAAAACGCCGTTATTGTACAATATAAGAACAGAGGCTTCATATGATAAAAATATATCCCTATTAGACCTTGAGGCTTCTTTAAAGGAGTTTTTGTTATGACGATCGATAAGAAAAAAAAAGGCTCTGAGCTTGTTATCACCCTCTCAGGAAGGCTTGACACGAATACTGCCTCCGGGCTTGAAAATGCGTTAAGGGACGCTCTTAACGGCATCACGTCGCTCACATTTGATTTTGAAAAGCTTGATTACATATCCTCAGCAGGTCTGAGGGTGCTTCTTTCTGCTCAGAAAGCCATGCTTGCGAAGGGCTCAATGAAGGTCACACATGTCAACGAGACTATAATGGAGATATTCGAGGTAACAGGCTTTGTAGATATCCTTACTATCGAATAAGCTATTCCGGAAACCGACGGTCTGCTGCACTCCGAAACCCCGGGGAGATGCGGCAGACCGTGTTTTGTTTAAAGGGCAGCAGAGAAAGAAAACATTACATTTCATCTGTAACCTTCTTGAAAAAGCTGCGACTATTATTATGGAGGCATTTCCTGCAGGGCTTCTTTTTTCGCCTTGTCAACGGAAAGCTTACTCTGCCGGACGGAGGGCTGTTTTTTGAATACAAATCCTTTTATAAGAATAGGCCGTACCATAAAACGCTGTTATGATATCATTCTGCCGCCAGTACTTGTTCTCTGCGTTTTTGCTGTGGTCTTTATCAGCTGCGGTATGTATCCTTTCGGTGAGGGCTGCATGGCCTGGTGCGATATGAATCAGCAGAGTCTGCCGTTCCTTATGGAGCTTAAAGATATGCTCAGCGGAAAGGACGGTCTGCTTTTCAGTATGCATAATGCCGGAGGAATGAATTTCTGGGGCGTATTCTGCTTTTTCCTTTCAAGTCCGTTCTCGTTCATTACCGCTCTCGTGCCAAAGGAAGACATGATCTTTTTTGTCAATATAATTGTGGTCATAAAGCTTGCACTCTGTTCTCTCACTGCGGCGATCTATTTCAGGCTGTGCAAAAAGAGGCTCAGCGGTTCTCTGGCTATACCTCTTTCCATGATGTATGCCTTTTGCGGGTACGGTATGTTATTTTTCCAGAACCTCATGTGGCTGGATGTTATGTATGTGTTCCCGCTGCTTATGATCGGTCTGCACAGGCTTACAAAGAAAAAAAAGCCGCTGATGTACTTCATTGCGCTCACCGCCTCGGTCGTTCTGAATTTCTACCTCAGCTATATGGTCATTGCATTCACGCTGCTGTATATGGGAGTCTATCTTATCAACAACAGAAAAGCTCCGGACTGCCGTGAGGTCTGTATCAGATATATAGGCAGCTCGCTTTTATCCGCACTTCTGAGCGCCGTTATATGGCTGCCCTGTCTTATTCAGGTGATACGCTCCGCAAGACTGAGCTCGGTCTATGATAATCTTACAGGCTCAAGGTTTTTTTCAAGCTATGAAACAGTTCTCCCTCTTCTGTTCTGCACCGGACTCATCCTCGCCATACCTGCGGCCTCGCTGCTGAGGAGAGGAGGGATCTCTGCAGAACGCAAGGGCTTTCTGATACTGTATCTGCTCACACTGATCCCTTTTTTTATCGAGCCTGTCAATATAATGTGGCACACGGGCAATTATGCGGCTTTTCCTGCCCGTTACGGCTTTATCACAGTCTTCCTCGGACTGATATGCTGCGGAGATCTTATCTCTGACACCTCCGGTGAAATCTCCGGCAAACATAAATGGCTCCGTATATATATATCGCTTATTATATCGTCTGCCATGATCTACGCCTATTACTTCATTTCAAAAAAGCTGATAGACAAGGATTTTGAGACCTTGTCAAAATACACTGCCACTTTGTGGGGAGATAAGGATTCTCTTTACGGTCTTACCTTACTTCTTGTTCTTTCCGTGATATGCTGTCTGAGCCTGTGGTTCCTTTACAGAAAGCATATTATGCTTCGACAAATATTTGCTCTTTCGCTGACACTTCTGTGCTGCTTTGAGGGTATGAACAGCATAAGGATCTATATGGTCAGTCCCGCAGAGAAAAACCCGAAACGCACAGAGGACTTTCTTGATCTTATTGAGCTTCACGACAGGATAGATGATGATGACTTCTACAGAGTCAGCATGGATCAGAAATCATCATATTATAATATTGCCGGCGCTCTCGGATATTCCTCGATAAGTCATTATTCCTCTCTTACCGACCGTGACTTCATGGATATGCACAAGCTGCTCGGACTGACTACAGTATGGATGAAAACCGGAAGCAAGGGCGGAACAGAGCTTACAGACGCACTTTTCAGCATCAAGTACCGTATTGATGAAATATCGAAAAAGAACGACCGCACGGTTTTCTCAACGGAAAATTATGCTCTGAATCAGACCGAGTTTGCTCTCGGGCTGGGTATCCTATGCGGCAGCGATCTTTCGGACTGCGAGTCTATCCCTGCAGGACTTTCAAGAGCGGAGATACAGCAGTATATTTTTGAACGGGTGTTCGGAAGCAGTAAAAAACTTATCACAGAATATGACTGTATGAAAAAGTATTCCGACAATATCACCTTTTCTGACGGCAGGTACATACTTCAAAAGGGTAATGAGCTGTTTTACAGCTTTTATGTCAAAGGCAGACAGAGCCTTTATGCCGAATGCTTTGACAACCCTGCCGACGGAGAAGCCGTGACCTCCTATGGTCTGCTCAGGGTAAAGATAAACGGTATTACGAAAGGGACGGACTATCCCTCCGCAGATAATAACGGTCTTCTGAGTCTGGGCGTATTTGAAAACGAGAGGGTGATCGTTGAGATAAATTGCGAAAAGGATATGAAATGCACCAGCTTCGGGGTATTCGGGCTTGATCTTGATGTTTTGTCGGCTGAAACAGATAATACCGCCTGCGCCGGCCTGAAATACATCGGAGGAAGATTAGCCGGTTCTGTCAGCACAAACAGCCCCTCAGTATGTCTGCTCTCTATTCCTTATAACAGAGGGCTTAGCGTAAAGGTCAACGGAAAAGAAGTCTCATACAGAAGGGTCTTTTCCGATCTCACCGCCATTGATCTTGATGCAGGTGTGTCGGAGATAGAGATAAGCTTCATTCCTGAGGGCTTTATTGCCGGACTGCTCATCTCTGCCGTCGGTATCGTTCTTCTCATACTGTATATCATTTACAGGAAAAGAATAAGGCCTCCCGGAAAAACAGGCACCGTCTGCGCTGTTATGACAGGTCTTGCTGCCGCTCTGTGCGCCTTGATGCTCTATGTCTTTCCTGTTCTGCTCTGTCTGTGGGGCATGATAAAATAGCAAGCTCCTCAGATCGCCTACCTCGGTTCATCCGAGCTCAGGCAGCCTTTTAATTTCATGACGTCTGTATCTTATAAAAAACAGCCCTGCCTTATGTGACAGAGCTGTTTTTTTATGATTTCCTTCGGAGTTTATTTTTTCACACTGAGAGCAAGCTCCTTAACCACTTTTTTACCGGAGGAATCCTTGACGTAAACGCGGAAGACATAATCAGCCGCAGACTTGGGCTTATACAGCATTATATTGCCCTCAGCGTAATCTCTCAATCTTGTCCACTTTGTTCCGTTTGCCTTTTTGCAGTAAAAGGCAAACTGATAGCCTCCGCTGCCGCCGTCGGCAAAACCTCTTATCTTGACTCTTTCTCCTGCGGCAATTGTGTCAGTCGAAAGCACCGATCTGTTTGTGAGCGGTTTTTTCACCTTGAGCTTAAGGAGAGAGCTGACCGTTTTGCCCTTGGCGTCTTTTGTCTTGACCTTGATCTCATATTCTCCCGCCTTATTGAATGTCAGCCTGATGCTGTCGCCTGTGCCGAATGCCTGAGCCGTCTTCCATTTAGCTGTTCCGGTTTTCCGGTAGAGAACAGAATATTTATAGGGAGAGCTTCCTCCGACAGCAGCGCATTTTACGGTCACACTCTTTCCCTCCATTATCGAGGAGGCGGAAAGTGTGAGGTTATTCGTCAGGGGCATACCTACATATACTCTGCATACAGCGACCTTTCCGTTTGAGGTCTTTGCCTTTATTACAGCGGAGCCCTTGCCTATACCCTTGACCACCCCGTTAGTCACCTTTGCCACCTTCGGGTCTGAGCTGGACCATACTACACTTTCCACCGCCTCTGCCGGCTCGGTCGATGCAGCAAGAGTGAACTTTTCACCCACTCTCAGACTAACTGTTTTTTCACTCAGGCTCAGGCTGTCCGCAGGCGTATAGATGTTGTAGCTTCTTGTGAGCTTGCCGGAATAATTGCCCATGCTGACAACAGTAAGAGTATATTTGCCAGGAGCCTTGCTGTACGGCTCAGAATACTCAATATAATAATCCTTGTTTTCCTTCAGAACTTTGCCATTATCCGTCAGCTTGACCTCCGGAAGCTTCACCTTGCCGTCAGCGTTGAATACTGTTGAAGACAGAGTAAGCTTTATCCTGCTGTCAGTCAGCGGAACAAGAGTGTAGGGTGTGCCGGGAGCATCGCTGCAGTCATAGATATAACCGGTTTTCGGCTTTTTGTTTGTGTTTCTGTCCGGTCTGAGAGCCTTGACCTGCTCGTTGGTCAGGGTTATCATGTCGGCATATTTCTCATCGAGCCTGCCGCTCTCAATAAACTCAAATATATCATCTACGCTTGCATATTCAAAACCCGCGTAATAGTCAGCAAGAGTCCATAGATCCCTATCCTCATCATAGTAATAAATAACCTTGTCCTTCTTTTTCAGCTTTACAGATACGTCCGTTATGGGGTATTCATATCTGTATTCTTCATAATTGAATACAGTATCATAGCTCACCTTTACCTCAGGCACCGTTACATTCCTGAGAAGAAGCTTGCTGTGGGGGTGATCCTCCAGCACAGCGCCAGGCTCATATACTTCATGGGAATTGATATATCTTCCGTCTATCCATATATCTGAGGCTATTTCAAGGTCACCGAACCAATAAAGCTGTGTTCCTGTGCTTGTAACGTCAGTATAAAACTCAGTACCCTCACCGCTCTGCCAGACATAAGAGTATCCCTCGCCCGAGCCACCGAAAATACTGTATGCCGCAACAAGACGGATCCACGCTCCATTTCCCGCGGTTTCCCATATATCGTGCCAGGTCGGGGCGTCATCAGTAGGTACGTCGTCTGCTATATCGAGCTTTGAATAATACTCCAGCAGTTCTCTTATGCTTTCGAGAGAGATTTCCGTACCGTTCTTTCCGAAGGTAAAAAACTGTTTTATGTTCTCCTTTTCTATTCCCTGACCTTTTCCTTCACCTGCTCCGCCGTATGATCTAGTGACTCCGTTGCAGGTAACATCGATCAGCCAATGATATTCACTGTTCCAGTCACAGGTTGATGAATTGTCGAGACGGTATGCAACCGCTCCCATGACACTTGGAAAGCCGATCGAATCATACCGGAAGGGATAGATTGCCGAAGCAAAAAGCGATTCATTATCCTCTCTGTCGTAAGGTGACTGCAGATAAAACAGTTGGTCTACATGGGGAGAGTTTGAAAGGAACCAATAATCTGCATCTCTTACAAGGTCGCCCCTGATATACGAGCCGCTGTAGAGACAAACAGACTCAAAGCCACGTTGAACCGCACTCATATTCTCGAAGAAGCTGTTTTTGTCAGCAAAGTTTGAGATCAGGTAGTCACATTCATCGATCAGCGCAGGAAGGGTAAACTTCATTTCTGTATCTTCCCAGCCGCTTTCCCACCAATTATCGCTTTTCTTCTGCTTCTGAAGAACAAGCTCTCCGCCGTCGGTATCAGAGCTGGAAAAAATGTATCCGCCATTAACCCTGCCTGTTTTCCTGTCATCATAGTTGATATCCGCATATCTGATATAGATACATCCAACAGTCGCCATGCTCGTATCATCAGCTCCCTGGGGGACATGATAAACCGAGGAAGGATCGACAAAACGGAATGAGTTGGGGTCGGGGTTATCTGTTTCGACAAAAAAATAGTTATTGAACGGCGCTAAAAGAGGGGTTATACTGTAGCTGTATTCTGATGCGTCAACTTCGGCTGCGGATACAGCCAGATCAGCCACAGCCCCTATACTGATGCTCCCTGCGGTGATAAGTAAGGAAAGACCGACCGAGGCCAGCTTTTTAGATAGTGCAGTTTTCATTATAGTTCCTCCTGTCATAGTGTTTCCGACTGCATGAATTACAGTCATTTGTAACATTTTCTCTCACTATTATAATAAAAAATTGTATATTTGTCAAGGAATTCCCGCGCGCAGGCACTGCGCTGTGTTCAGCTCTATCGGTTTTCTTTATGGCGATAATTCTGACAGGCAGAATCAGTATCAATGCAGGATCCATAGTGAAAGTTTGCTCACGAAGCAAACAGATTTCCATACATACGCTGAAAGCGTTTTGAACGAGTTGGATCATTACATAAAAAATGCGTCCGACCAAAGTCGAACGCAAAAAGGGTGCGGCGGCTTGCCGCTTCAGGCGTCACCCGGATTCGAACCGGGGAATCGGAGTTTTGCAGACTCGTGCCTTACCACTTGGCTATGACGCCTTATATTTTGCTCTGAAAAAACAGCCTCACACTGACATAATATGCACTGATGAAAAAAATATGCAGCTAATCTGCCGCTTTCACTGTAATTATTATATCATGACCGACTTGAAAATGCAACCATTATTTAAGACATGGCAGGCAAACCAATAATTGTTTATTATCTTCTTGAACATAAACCATGTTGTGTTGTATAATATGAAAGAATGAGAGGAGTGACTGAATTGTTCAGAGATGTTGCAAGAGCAAAGCAAAGGCTTTCCTTAGAGGAGTGCATAAGCCTGCTGAAAAGTGAGAAAAGAGGAGTGCTTTCCGTTATAGGAGATGACGGCTATCCATACGGTCTGCCGATCAATCATTATTATAACGAGGAGGACGGCAGACTGTATTTTCACAGCGGCAAAAGCGGTCATAAAACCGACGCAATAAAGAATTGCGACAAGATATCGTTTTGTTTGATCGACAAGGGAAACCATACCGATGACACGTGGGCGCTCAGCTTCCGAAGTGTAATAGTATTTGGCAGGGCTGAAATAGTTGATGATAAGGAGACCGCTGTTGAGATGAGCCGCAGACTAAGCTATAAATTCACAGACGACAGCGAGTATATAGAAAACGAGATCAGGCAGTTTGCATCAGGAGTCCTTGTTTTCGCACTGATACCCGAGCATATAACCGGCAAGCGTGTAAGGGAAGCCTGAGGAAAGGAGAACTGATATATGAAAAAGGTCGAGCTTTTTACAGACGGTGCGTGCAGCGGTAATCCCGGGCCGGGAGGCTGGGGAGCTATTCTGAGATATAACGGTCATGAAAAGGAGCTTTCCGGAGGAGAGGCTGACACCACTAATAACAGAATGGAGCTTCTGGCGGTCATAGAGGGGCTTCAGGCTCTTAAGGAACCGTGTGAGGTCACCCTGACAAGCGACTCACAGTATGTCTGCAATGCCATTTCAAAGGGCTGGGCAAAAAACTGGAAAAAAAACGGCTGGATCAAAAGCGACAAATCTCCGGCAAAGAATCCCGAGCTGTGGGACAGGCTCCTTGACCTGCTTGAACGACACAGGGTCACAGTTGTCTGGGTAAGAGGTCATAACGGTCACCCGGAGAACGAGAGATGCGATGAGCTTGCAGTTGCTCAGGCAAAAAAGTATTCATAATTCAAAGGGGACTGCCGTACCTTGAGTATGGCAGCCCCTTATTATATTATCTGTAGCTCCCGGGTGCATAACCGCACAAGACAAATTATAACGCAGAAGCCTTTTTATAAGCTCAGCCGACTTGATTACGGCTTAACGCAGCATAGTATTATTTGTGCCTGCTCTCGGAATCATATCTTCTTTTGTTATAGAAGAACATAAGCACAGCCATTGAGCAGATAATCACATAACCTGCAACACTGTATATATCAGGCACTTCACCGAGAAAGACAAAGCCCAGAGCCGTTGCAAAAATGATCTGGGAATAATCATAGACTGATATCTCCCTCGCAGGCGCATGGGTATAGGCTGCCGTTATGCTGAACTGTCCTCCTGCTGCAGCAAGACCTGCGCCCAGCAGCATGAGAAGCTGCTGCCATTCCATAGGACGAAAGCTTATGAGCATGAGAGGTATCATTGCAAGACATGAGAATCCGGAGAAAAACAGCACTATCACAGAGCCGTTCACTCCTCTTTTGCCGAGAATGCGAACCATTGTATAGGCAAAGCCTGCACACATTCCGCCTGAAAGCGCTATTGCATATGGTATTATGTCGAAGCTCTGAAATGTCGGTTTTATCACAAAAAGACAGCCGATAAAGGCTATGAGTACCGCCGAGCCTTGAAAAAGGGTAAGCTTTTCCTTCAGTATGATAAGCGAAAAAATTATCACAAAAAACGGCGACATCTTATTAAGGATAGAAGCGTCCGAAAGGGGGATCTGTCCCAGCGCATAGAAATTGCAAAGTATCCCCACAGTGCCGAGTGATGCTCTCAGAAGCAGATATTTCAGGCTCCCTTTGCTCCATGAAAATCTCTGTTTTTTTCGTAGCATTACCCCCAGAGCAAAAAAGACAGCAACAAAATTTCTGAAAAAGCTCTTTTCATAGGCGGGCAGGTCACCTGACAAGCGAACAAAAAGATTCATCACGGCAAAACAGAATGCTGATAGAATTATGTAAACAACAGCCTTATACTTGCTGTTTATCCCTGACATTCCGTTCACTTCCTTTCAGTGCCTGATACTGTGGAGCTTTCTCATCAGAACAGATTTGAGAGATACGGATCGTTTGCCAGATTATCCAGAGAATAGAGTATCAGCACCTGATCGGCGTTTTCGGCTTTAACAACGTCGGAAACGTCCTTCTTGTAGTATCGGAGATCAAGCATGATGATATTTCTGTAGTTCTGCGACAGGAAGGGTACGATCGTGTGGGCATAGGAGTCCTTGACGACCACAAGCGTACCGCTCTCGGCGTTTGTATTGGTGATACGCACCACGCTGTGATTTCCGTCAAGAAACACAGGATACTTATCGTCACCCTTAAGCTGCTCAGGAAAAAAATAGCTGTTCGATGTCTTTGTATCACTGCCATCCTTTATCTCCACGGTAAGCGAGTCCTTGGGCTGAAGGGTATTGCGCCAGAGCTCAATTTTGTCAGGAGAAACAAACCAGAGCGCGCTTTTTGAGTATGAGGTGCCGTAAAAGCCGGTAACCGTCTCCACAGAGAACTTGTTTTTTGCAACAGGCTCATATCCCATACTTTTTCCGAGAGCCTTATAACACTCATATGCGCCCTGAGACGTCCAATGATGATCTGTCCTGTAGTATAACTGCTTTGTTGCGCCCTCTCTGAACATTACATCCGTCACGTTGACAAAGCTCACTTTATCACCAAGCTTTTCCGAAAACTCAGAGATAAGCCTGTCGTCATAATACTCCTCATGAACAGCCGGCAGCCTTCTACCGTTGACATATCCGGAGGAGGGTATCACTGTCATAAATACAGGGACCTGTGAGGTTTCTGAAAACTCCTTAATGAACTGCGCATTGTTTGCGAGATTATCCGTCTCCCTTGTCGGCTTTGAGAAAAGATAGTCGTCCGAGCCGAGATATATGCCGTTTGAGCCGTTTCTGCCGGACACAAGCTCATAATCGGCGTTAAGTCCGACAAAGAAATCTCTCGCAGGGATATGATCGGAGAGATAATCATCAAGCTTTTTCTGAAATTCACCGCTGAAAATGGTCTGAGCGTTAAGCTCGGGAATATCCGCAAGCATTCTTTTCTCCTTTGCGGAATAGTCCTCCTTCGGAAGCACTATCCACAAGATCATAAAAACAAAGATAAAGCCGCAAAAAATAAATGCAGGCAGATAGTGTACTGCTTTTGCCGGTTTCATATTTACCTCCGATATCAGAATTTGAAATACAGGAAGGGATTATAAGCGCTGCTGGCAAGCGAAGCCGTACATAGCAGCAAGGCCGCTGCGCTGCCCGCATTGTCAAGCACTATAATGACCGCCCTGCTCTTTATCTTGTGATAGATTAGATTGAACAAAGGAGTCGATACAAGAGCCGCTGCCAAAAGAAGCGGTATATAGCTTATTATGCATGGAACGATATCTCCCTGCATCATGAAACCGTCCGCACCGAATAGCCTTGCAATGAAGCCTCCCATTTCAGACATATTCTCAAAATAGAACAGCACCCAGCCGAAAACGATAAGCAAAAGAGAATACAGGTGCGAGATAACAGCAGGCGCCTTTTTGAGCAGCTTTAACAGAAACGCCTTCTCAATGACAAGAATAATACCGAAATACACGCCCCACAAAACGAAGTTCCAGCTTGCGCCGTGCCACAGACCGGTAAGGAACCAGACTACAGCAATGTTGATTATCTGTCTTCCAAGACCCTTTCTGTTGCCGCCAAGGGGAATGTACACATACTCACGGAACCATGTTCCCAGGGAGATGTGCCAGCGTCTCCAGAATTCGGTAATGCTTTTTGAGATGTAGGGATAGTCAAAGTTCTTTATGAACTCAAAACCGAACATTCTTCCAAGGCCGATAGCCATGTCGGAATATCCGCTGAAATCAAAGTATATCTGGAAGGTATAGGCTATGATCCCTACCCATGCCCCCAGTGCTCCCGCCTGAGATCCGCTCTCTCTGACAGCATCCCAGAGCGCACCCATTTCGTTTGCAAGGAGTACCTTTTTGGAAAGTCCCACAAGGAAAAGCTTAACACCCTCTGTAAACTGCTCCATGCTCTCCTTTCTGCTGACAAGCTGTGCGGCTACGTCCGAATAGCGAACGATAGGGCCGGCGATAAGCTGAGGGAACAGAGAAACATAGGTGCCGAAGGTGATGAAATTTTTCTGCACCTTTACGGTATTCCTGTATACGTCAATGGTATATGACATTGTCTGGAAGGTGTAGAAGGATATTCCTATAGGGAGTGCGACCTGTATGACAGGAAGATTGAGGAAGGGAAGGACAAAGTTCAGGGTCTCTCCGATAAAACCGACATATTTGAAAAAGCCCAGAAGCCCAAGATTGAGTATTATCGAAATAATGAATATCGTTCTTGCAAGAGCCTTCTTTTCACGGTTAATTCCTATCAGTATTGCTGAAACATAGTTTATCAGTATCGATGTCAGCATGAGAAGGACGAGCATTGGCTCGCCCCACGAATAGAACACAAGATCCACGACAAAAAGCGTCAGATTTCTGAAACGCTTAGGTGTAATATAATACAGGAAAAGCGTTATCGGAAGAAACATGAACAGGAATATAAAGCTTGAAAAAACCAAGTGCAAACACCCCGTAATCAGTTTTACAGCAAGCAGCCGAGGATATAATCACGAACGCTTACTGTATATCACAAAGCCGCCTTAAATATTTCCTTTATCTTGTCGGCATTAGCCGAGATAACAAGGGAAACGGTTTTTCCGTTGACGTCAACCGTTGCCTTTTCAATTATTGCAGCCTGCTCAGGGGTATAGTTCTTGATGACATTATAGATCGACTGCAGACGAGCCTCTAACTTTTCCTTAATATACTGCACATCATCGTCCGTTTTGGCTGTTATAAACAGGTATTCCTCCTGATTTACGGCATCATTGCAGAAGCGTCCGGCAAAAGCCTCCATTCTTTCCGCCTCTATGCCCATGTTTTTGAGCCTTCTCTCGGTGAATTCGGCAGTTTCTGAGGGGAAGGACACCTCATTATTTACCTTTTCGGAAGCATCAGCAAGGCTCATTTTTACAGCCTGTGATGAAGCAACGGAAGCATCCGAAGCATTGCCGCCGCTCTCATTGTTTTCTCCGCAGCCACAAAGCGAAAGCATTATTGCAGCCGCAGCAATTACAGTAATTATTCTTTTCATAATGATCTTTCCTTTCTTTTTAAACACGATCTATTATCACTGTCCGACATGGGTCTTCAGATAATCCACCCATACCTCACAGCCCTTATCCGAAAAATGCAGTCCCATT
>ONFW01000069.1 GCA_900317215.1 uncultured Eubacteriales bacterium
GATCAGAAAAAAGATATGCTGTAGGCAGTCCCTCATGGAACTGCATATAATGATTTCTTGACGACAGAGAATAAGCCGACCACAGCTTTTCCTCCTTCTGAAGCCTCTCTATAATAGAATGCATGACTGCTCCGTCTCTTGTTTTTGCATAGCTCAAAATAAGCTCCTGTATCTTATTCATAATAACCTCCCGATGAACACATTATCCGTTATTATTATATATTCAATAATAGTAAATGTCAACGGCGCTCGCCTCTAAACACATTCTTCGCAAAAACAAGCCTTGACAAGTGAGGAGAAAAGCGTATATAATGATGAGCATATCATACAGAATGGAGTAAGGCTATGAGATACTGCACAAAATGCAAAAAAATATATACATCAGACGAAAGCGAAAGCTGCACCGTATGCGGCAGAGAACTGATCTCTGACCCGAGCCATTATTCGCCCGTGAATATCGTTACAGCAAACGGCTTTGAGCTTGAAAGGATAAAGGCAGCTCTGACCGAAGCAGAAATACCCTTTTCAGTAAAGGAATGTCCTGATGATACAGGTCTGCAGATACTCAATTCCGCGCCGCCCGAAAACTGCACGGTATCCGTGCCGCTGGGCTATTATTCACAGACAGTTGAGCTGCTGATCGGTATCGGCGCATTGAAGGAGGCCGAAGAGCTAAGCGATGAGGACGCACAGCTCGTTGCGGAGGAAAGACAAAAAACAGAGGAGGAGATGTCTCCGAGAAAGCGCTTCTGGGTAAAGCTCCTGTCAATAATACTCTTTATCGGTCTTATCGCCGGAGTGATCCTTCTTGCTGACATTATCGGCAGATTTATCAATCCGAGTTTTTATCAATAATAGTGAATACCACAAGGGGACTGACTCACCTATAAGTTTGTCAGTCCCCCTTTTATTGGTTATGTAATTCCGTTTTTGCTGCGGAACTTCTGTGCAAGCCTTGTCCTCACCTCAACGAGTATCTTGGTGTCGTTATCATGACTGCAAAGCTTCATTGCATCGTCTATGCTTACCCAAAGATAATAATCTATCTCGTTTTTCTGCATAATGACCGAGGATTCGCTTGCTCTGGCAAGAAAAAATACAACGTATTTCTTTATCTTTCCGTACGGGCGGTAAATGCTCGTCTGACGGAAATTAGGCTCAATCGTTACTGAAAGTCCCGTTTCCTCCTTTATCTCGCGCAGAGCGGTCTGCTTTTCGGATTCATTCAGCTCAACATGACCCTTCGGAAAGGTCCAGCACTTGCCGTTGTGGTTTTTCACGAGAAGGATCTTTATTCCTTCTCTGCCGGTGTTGCGGTATATAACGGCGCCGCAGGATTTTTCATACATACAGATCAGCTTGTCGAATTTTGCACTCACTGAATCAAGCTTTGTTCTTATCTCCGGCTCGTAGTATATCTCATTTACAGGTGCAGCAACAAGCCTTGTCTGCAGCTTGTTCTGTGAAGAGGCTATGGCTATTATGGTACATTCCACCTCATCACCAAGCTCATGATTAGTCATTATATAGACTGACCTCATATCCGTATGAGATCTTCCGACAATAAAGCCTGAATAAAGGCTGTTTTCGGCAAGTGTGCCGAATACACTGATCCTAACATTTTTTCCGAGCAAACGGCACACCTCCTTTTGTCACTTCAATATACTCATGATATCATCTGCTCTGTTCTGTATTCCCGCATTTTTTGCGCTGTTTATCACCAGCACGTCGGTATATTTGTTATCCCTTATATATTCGATGATATTCCCGCTGTAGTAAGCAGGATCAACAATGAATATTTCATCATAATTTGCCGTAAGGAACGGCGCAAGAGCGCTTCCGTAGGTATCCTTTATCAGGCACAGCTTTCTTCCTGTTTTATTGTCTGTCTTTATCCTCATATATGGATTGTCTCCCCATACAAAGGCGCTGTAGGCAAAGCGTCCCTCGGCAAAGGTCGCTATAAGCGGGACCTCCTTTTCCTCGGTATCCCCGTTTTCGAGAAGGTAACAGCTCTGCACGCCGGGCATATTATAGTAGACCACAGTATCCGGCATGGCCGCAAGCTCCTTGTTGCCCTCAGGATTCTTCTCTGTCTGCGTTGCGGTATACAGCAGTCCGAGAAAGCCCGTGATACTGCCCTTTGAAAGACTGTCCAGACTGACGGCATTAAGCCCCGCCTTGATACAGAACTGTTCATAAGCGTAATATGCACCGAGAGCCGTCCAGTTGATATCGCTTCTGAAATAGATATACTCGCCCTTATGCTTCTGTTCCGCGGCAAGGGTATCCACCGGAATGACCTCATCAGAGTATGAGGAATAAACGGTATCTATAAACTCCTTCTCATCATTCATTTTGCTGAGATACTTTTCAGGCAAAGCCACGGCTGCATGGTCGGGCGCAACAATATTATAGACCCTTATGTCATTTCCGACAGCCTTCTTGATATATGATACAACGGACGCATAATTTTTTGCAGCGGAACCGGTGCCGTAAAAAAGCTCATAGCCGCTGCCGTCATACATAAACACGTTTCCGTCGTAATAGCCTTCAACATTCTTTTCCTTTGAGACTTCCTCTTTGCTTTCCTCTGCGCTGCTTTGTTTTGTCTGAGACGTCTCTGCGTCCGCACGGGAGCTCTGCTCCTGAACAGGCTCTGTGACCGTATTCCTGCTGCCGGATATCACAGCGCAGATAACGGCTGCAGAAGCAGCGATAGCCGCAAGGCTTGCGAGAGCAATAATGATCCTTTTCATCCTGTTGTTCCGGCCTCTTTTTCCGTCAAAGCCGCCCGAGCCGTAGGAACGGGAGCCGTAGGAGCTGTAGCCGAATGATGACCTTCTGCTCATAAAAAACCTCTTCCAATTTTCTTACGCTATTACAGCTATTATAATTATAAATGAAATCACGAAAAAATACAACCTGATAATAGTACAAACTTATCAATTATTAGCCGAAATATTTGGTCATCAAGTACCTCTATTCGTTCATTAATGCCGAAGAGACTGTTTTTATGTCCATATGCGGAGCCAAAAGCTGCTTTCGGGCAGGCACTTGATGAAGCCTTTTCCGACTCATCAAAATCAAAGAAACATTAAAAACCCCAATTGCTCTCCATTTGCTCACAATTATAAGGTTTAGGATCACTTGAGTTATAACTCAGACAATCCCAAAATAGTGATTTAATTCATTTGTTTTTTAATAATGTCATTTTTCAAGTCTTTGATCAATCTTTTTTGACATTCGATTCACATTTTTAATATCGACATTTCACACGAGGCTTGTTATTATAGTATTAGGAAAAGACACTATTTCACCTGTTTTTGATAATAGAAAGAGGGGTGATAAATACATTGAGTACACGGTCCGCCCACAAACACTGTGAGCCTATGTTTATCAAATAATAATCTGATGTTATAGTTTCTTTAACAAACGGCTCACACCTGCATCATAGAGCAGGAGGTGCTTTAGTTTGAAAAAAGAAGAATAAAATCGTACCGAAATATAAGCATTTTATTGTCACTTGTATTGATGATTTCATCAGTGTGTATTTCAAGTGTTACTGTTCATGCCTCAGAAGACCCCTATATTCACGATTATTTGACATATAATATAAAAAATGTCAGAAGTGGGCAATATCTTGATCTTTACAACGGCAGCTCTGCAGACGGAACAAATGTTATACAAAAAAAATACA
>ONFW01000068.1 GCA_900317215.1 uncultured Eubacteriales bacterium
ATAATGATTCGGATCCTCATACTTTACCCATTCGATAGTACCTGAAGGAGCCTGTGCTGTACTGATGACATTCCCTCCGGCTATCTCTGAGGTCTCCCTCATGCCTGTACCTCCGCCTGAACAGCCTGTGAGCATGGAGAGGGATATCACTGCAGAAACTATGACCATAAAAATTTTCTTTTTCATAAAAAACACCCCTTTTGTGAGTTGATCCCTTTATCGGATCAGCTCGGATCGTATGCCCTTCACTTATATAATACACAAGGGTGGCTGCCGGTTACAGCTTTTTCCGAAAAACGCAGCATTTCCAAAATGTATATCATATCAATAAAATTATAACACGAAATATATTTTTTGTCTATAACATGTATACCGATATCAAAATATAATCCTCAGAGCCCGTGCAGAATGATCCTTGCAGGATCAAAGTTCTTTGAAGGGCGGCGCAGCTCTCCGGTGCAGATATCTCAGACACAAACGCTGAACAGCAGAATAAAAGGTTGTTTTTTTCGGATATTCTTGGTATAATAGCGGTATAATATGCTAAAGAGACATTGATCTGGAGGAGATAATATGATAGCAGTAGCGATAGACGGTCCTGCAGGCGCAGGCAAAAGCACTATAGCAAAAAAAGCATCAGAAGAGCTTGGTTTTATCTATGTCGATACAGGAGCCTTGTACAGAGCGGTCGCCCTTGCCTGTATAGACGGTAATATCAGCATTGATGATACCCCAGCCGTAGAAAAGCTTTTGCCGGGACTTGATATCCGTATCATCTTCTTTAACGGAGAACAGCACATTCTGCTTAACGATAATGACGTATCCGAAAGGATAAGGGAAGAAAACGTATCCATGGCAGCGTCAAGAGTGTCCGCTATCCCCTCAGTGAGAGGCTATCTGCTTGACCTGCAGAGGGACTTTGCAAAGAGAGACAATGTTATAATGGACGGCAGAGATATAGGAACGGTCGTTTTGCCGAATGCACAGGTCAAGATCTTTTTAACAGCCTCGCCCGAGGTGAGAGCAAGGAGGCGTGTTCTCCAGCTCGAAGAAAAGGGTATGGAGGCGGATTTCGACAAGATCCTTTTCGATATCGTGCAGCGTGACTACAACGATACCAACAGAAAAACTGCCCCGCTTAAGCCTGCGGAAAACGCCGTAACGGTGGATACCACAGTGCTGACTCTTGATGAAGTCATTGAGAAGATCGTGAGCATAATAAAGGAGCAGACGGCATGAAAAGAAGAAGCATTGTATTCGTATTGGGCAGATTCCTTGCGATACCGATGTACAAATTTCTGTTTCACTATAAAGTCAAGGGAAAGAAAAACCTACCTAAGAAGGGCGCATACATAGTCTGCTCGAACCATATCTCAAATTACGACCCCCTTCTCATCTCTATGACCCAGAAGCGCCAGATCTACTATATGGCAAAGAAGGAGCTTTTCGAGAAAAAGCTGTTCGCGGCACTTATCTCGGAGCTGGGAGCATTTCCTGTGGACAGGGGAGCAGGCGACGGCAAGGCAATACAGCAGGCAGAGGAGATAGTTGCCGACGGCAGACTTCTCGGCATATTCATTGAAGGAACGAGGTCTAAAACGGGTGAATTTCTTCGTCCGAAATCGGGAGCCTCTATGGTGGCTTTCCAGACAAAGACCCCTGTTATACCTGTATGCATCACCCCGAAGGATAAGCAGATCAAAATGTTCCACAGGGTAACGATATCCTGGGGCAAGCCTATCCCCCATGAGGAGCTGGGGCTTGAAAAGGGTACGCCTGCAGAATTCCGCCATGCCAGCCATATGATAATGGACGAGATAAAAAAACTCAGAGAGAATGATGAGAAATAATTTATTCTATTCTTCGACTTATGGCGCTCGTTCTGGTAAGACCCTTCTATAGAATACATTACCGCGGCAGAGGGAAGCTGCCAAAGGGCGCATTTATACTTGCATCCAATCACATCAGCTATTTCGACCCCCTTTCTTTGGGAATTGGGATAAGGAGAAGGATCTTCTTCATGGCAAAATCCGAGCTTTTCACGGGACACGGCATTTTTGCTTCAGGCTTTCTCAAGGCCTGCGGCGTATTTCCGGTAAAGCGCTCCTCGGCTGACAAGGGCTCTGCAGATATTGCTTTGAGGCATCTTTACAAGGGCAGGATAGTAGGCATATTCCCGCAGGGCGGGATAGTCAGAGACAGCGGGAGCTTTTCTCCTAAGGCAGGGGCTGCTCTGCTTGCTGCAAAGGCAGCTGTTCCTGTTGTACCGGTATTTATCTATGCACCCAAGGGCGTAGCACCGTTTCGCAGGATAGATGTCAAAATAGGAGAACCACTGAGGGCGGAGGACGATTCTCTCCGCTCGGCAAGAAAACTCAATAAGGAGCTTGCCGACGCCGTGCGGAAGCTGTCGGAGGAAATAAAATGATAACTGTAGCCAGAACAGCGGGCTTCTGCTTCGGAGTGAGCCGAGCTGTAAAAATAGTAGAGGAGCTTGCCGATGAGGGGAAAAGGGTGTGTACCCTGGGCGCTATAATACACAACCCTCAGAAGGTCAGAGAGCTTGAAAAAAGAGGGGTAAGGATAGTTTCCACTCCCGAAGAGGTGCTGCCCGGTGAGACTCTTGTTATACGCTCACACGGCGTGCCTAAATCCGTGACGGACAGGATAGAACAGCTTGGGCTTTCATACAAAAACGCCACCTGCCCCTTTGTACTGAAAATACACAAAATAGTTTGGGAGCACTCCGGCAAGGGAGAGATCATTCTTATTGCAGGAGATAAGGATCACCCGGAGGTTCAGGGGATAATAGGACACTGTGTATCGGAGCATCACACTTTTATGAACAGCGCTGAGCTTACTTTACTCACAGAAAAATTTCCTTATCTGAAAAATAGGCCTGTTTGTGTTGTCGTACAGACAACTTTTAATAAATC
>ONFW01000059.1 GCA_900317215.1 uncultured Eubacteriales bacterium
AAGCTCAATACGGTAAAGCCGGGTCAAAGGATAAAGCTGGGCTGTATGTCAATTGAATTTATCCACGTCAACCATTCAATTCCGGATTCCGTTGCAATAGCGATCCATACGCCTGCGGGAACTATCGTCCATACGGGCGACTTTAAAATTGACTGTACCCCCACGACGGGCGGAATGATAGACCTTGCAAGATTTGCCGAGCTTGGAAAAAGCGGAGTGCTTTGTCTTATGGCTGAAAGCACCAATGTTGAGCGCCCGGGCTATACGATGACCGAGCAGAAGGTCGCTCATACCTTTGATCTGCTTTTCAAGGAGGCGGAAAAGAGCCGCATCATTATTGCAACCTTTGCCTCTAACCTCGGCAGGATCCAGCAGATACTTGACTGCGCTAAGAAGTACGGCAGGAAGGTTGCGTTTTCGGGCAGAAGCATGATTAATAATATGGCGATAGCCTCGGAGCTTGGATATATCAATGTCCCCGACGGACTGATAATCGATATCGACCTTCTCGGCAGATATTCCAAGGAGGAGATAGTTCTCATCACAACAGGAAGCCAGGGCGAGACTATGTCGGCATTGTCAAGAATGGCATATTCCGATCACAGAAAGGTAGAAGTAGGTCCCGGGGATTATATCATTATCTCTGCAAACCCGATACCGGGCAATGAAAAGGCGGTAAGCTCCGTTGTAAATGAACTTATGAAGCATGGCTGCAAGGTCGTTTATGAATCTATGTACGAGGTCCATGTCTCCGGTCATGCCTGTCAGGAGGAACTGAAGATAATTCACGGACTGACAAAGCCGAGGTATTTCATTCCTGTACACGGAGAGCAGAAGCACCTGATAAAGCACGGTCAGCTTGCCATGGAAATGGGAATGGATCGCTCGGATATCTTCATCGGCGATATAGGAAATGTGGTTGAGATAAATAAAGAATATATTAAGCAGCTCCCGAGCATACCTGCGGGCAAGGTTCTTGTTGACGGACTCGGAGTAGGAGATGTCGGCAGCATAGTCCTGCGTGACAGAAAGCATCTCGGTCAGGACGGACTTATCGTTGTTGTGGTAACTCTCGACAGCGAGGACGGTCATATCGTAGCGGGACCCGACATTGTTTCAAGAGGCTTTGTATATGTTCGTGAGAGCGAGCCTTTAATGGAGGGCGCAAGGCGTGTCGTAACGGAAACGCTTGAGGACTGCACGGCTCAGGGACTTCATGAATGGGGAGTTATAAAAAACACGATAAAGGACGAGCTTTCCAAGCTTCTTTATGACAAGACCAGAAGAAGTCCTATGATACTCCCGATAATAATGGAGGTATGAGCGCAGACTGCTTTGTGAGAGAAGGCAGTATATTTCTCTTGGTGGTGATAACAGCGTGAGAAAAGATGAAAATCGTAATTATGTGACGCCCCTGTTCATCGTCTTTGCGGTCGTGATGTTCACAATGGCGTTTATTTCGCTGCGCTACAGCATAGTAGCTTTCCTGATAGAGTTTCTGCTTGCAGCGGCAGCAATGCTGATAGTTATCCTGAGCATAGTGAATCTCAAAAAATACCTGTCAGGTATTCTCAGCTCATCTATGAAAAGGCTGTTCAAGGAAGAATCGAGATCCATAGACGATATCAGGATCCCTGCTGTCATTTTAGGACCCTATAACGAGATAGTTGCCGCAAATGCTGCCTTTATCGAGAATGTCTGCGGCGGAGAGGATCCGCTTGGAGATAATATAAAAAAATATCTCTCCGGTGAAAATGTGGATCCGTTATACGAAAAAAACGGCACTGATACAAAATACCGGGACAGGTGGTATATATCCTTTGCGGTCAGACATGAGTATGGCTCGATAGTATACTTTATTGATGATAACAACTATAAAGTCAATTCAGATGAATATGAATCGTCAAGACCCGTGGTGGCAATAATCGCCTTTGACAACAAGGATGAGCTTGAGCGGGAAACAGACAACAGCGAGGCTATCAGGATCACCGTAGAGGTAGAGCAGGAGATAGTAAAATGGGTGGGAGCCACAAAGGGCTTTTACAAAAAAATCAGCGGCGGCAGATACATCGCAGTTATGGAGGAAAGGGATATCAAGAGATTTATTGATGAGAAGTTCAAGATACTCGACGATATCCGCACCATAAAGATCAACGACAGGCTTTATGCTACCGTATCAATAGGTATAGGCAGAGGCGGAAGCACCTTCAAGGAGAATGAGCTCTGGGCAAGACAGGCTCTCGATATGGCGCTCGGCAGAGGCGGAGATCAGGCTGCGATAAAGAAAAATGATTCCTACAAGTTCTTCGGAGGAGTATCCAAGGGCGTTGAAAAGCGTGACAAGGTTAAGACGAGAGTAATTGCCGCAACGCTTACCAATCATATCAACAACAGCAGCAATGTAATAATAATGGGTCACAGATTCTCTGACCTTGACTCCGTAGGCTCATGTATAGGAATGTGGAGCGCAGTGGTAAAGGGGCTCAACAAAAACGCCTATATCCTTATCAACAGACAGCAGACGCTTGCCAAGTCGCTGGTATCATGCTTTGAAAAGGCAGGCTTCGACAGCATTTTCAAGTCTGAGGACGAGGCGCTTGATCTTCTTGATGAGCATTCCCTGCTTATCATAGTGGATACTCACAATCCTAATTTTGTAGAGTCGAAGGAGATATATGAGCGTTGTGAAAGAGTTGTCGTTATCGACCACCACAGAATGATGGTCAACCATATTGACAAGGCGCTTGTATTCTTCCATGAGCCGTATGCGTCGTCGGCATCCGAAATGACTGCCGAGCTTGTGCAGTATCTCGGACATAATTCTCTGAGCAGACTTGAAAGCGAAGCGCTGCTTTCGGGGATCATGCTCGATACTAAGAATTTCGTGCTGAGAACAGGCGTCCGTACCTTTGAGGCGGCTGCTTTTCTGAAGAGCAACGGAGCAGATACGGTAGAGGTAAAGAGACTGTTTTCAAATTCGATAGATACCTACAAGGTGAAGTATAAGCTTGTCAGCGATGCGGAGATCTTCAATTACTGCGCAATAGCGAGCGCAGACGAGGATATCCCCGATATAAGAATAGCCTCGGCTCAGGCGGCGGATGAGCTTCTGGGCATTGAGAGCGTAAAGGCTTCGTTTGTTATATACAAAACGGGAAAGACCGTAAATATTTCCGCAAGGTCGCTGGGCGATATGAATGTTCAGGTAGTAATGGAGCAGCTCGGCGGAGGCGGTCACCAGACAATGGCGGCTTGTCAGCTTGAAAATACGAGCATAGCCGAGGCAAGAGAAAGACTTGTTTCGATAATAAGCGAGCTTGATGTCAACCGCGATGAAGCGGGCTGACAAAATAAGAAAAAGAAAAGAGGAGACAAAATGAAGGTAATACTTTTACAGGATGTCAAGGGAACAGGAAGGAAGGGCGAGCTTGTCAATGCATCTGACGGCTATGCAAGGAACTTCCTTCTTCCGAGGAAGCTTGCGAGAGAGGCTGATGCTCAGGCTATGAATGAGCTCAGAAATGCAGAGCAGAGCCGTCAGCACCGGATTGAGGTGGAAACAGCTCAGGCAAAAGAGAATAAAAACAAGCTTGAGGGAAAGACTCTGGTATTGACTGCAAAGGCAGGGCAGGGCGGAAGGCTTTTCGGCTCGGTCACAAACAAGGAGGTGGCTGCCGCCGTAAAGCGTGAGTTCGATATCACCGTTGATAAGCGCAAGGTCGTGCTGGAGAGCGATATAAAGGCTTTCGGTACATACGGCTGCGAGATAAAGCTCTATACGGGAATATCCGCGCAGATAAAGATAATGGTCAAGGAGCAGGAGCAATAAAGCTGCTGCAGTGATTCGGAGTTCGCAGGAATTCCGAATTATTTCTGCGTAATACGTGGCGGTTCACAAGTTAGAACAGGAGTGTGAAACAATGAGCGAAAACGAGATGACTGAGGCGCCGCAGGGAAATGAGATGCCGTTTGATGCAGTCGCAGAGCAGGCCGTGCTTGGCGGCATTCTGCTTGATGCTGACAAGCTTGCAGACGTTATGGAGATACTTCCTTCGGGGGATTATTTTCATCTTGCAACGCATAAGGAAATATATAATGTAATGATAGAGCTCTTTACTCTGAGCAAGCCTGTTGATCTCATCACAATACTTGCCCGCCTGAAGGGCAGGAGAGATATGTCTGACGGCGATACGAAGAACTATCTCCTTCAGCTTGCGGATACCGTCCAGGTGTTGAACAATATCCCGTATTATGCCTCAATAGTTAGGGAAAAGTATCTCCTCAGAAGCCTGATAACATCTGCCCGTGAGATAATATATGATGCGGGCAGACCTGTTGAAAGCATTTCAAAGCTGATAGATTCAGCCGAACAAAAGATCTTTGATATCCGTGACGACAGGAGCAAAAAAGGGCTTGAGAGCATCAGCAAGGTGCTGGTCGAGACCTTTGACAGACTTGATCTGCTCAATTCCGAGGAAAGCGAGCTTTATAAGGGCATACCCACAGGCATAGGCTTGCTTGATAACGTGATAACGGGCCTTAACCGTTCCGATCTGATACTTCTTGCTGCCCGACCCGGCATGGGAAAGACCAGCTTTGCCCTGAATATCGCAAAACATGTGGCAATGAAATGCAAAAGAAGGATAGCCTTCTTCTCGCTTGAAATGACAAAGGAGCAGCTTTCGTCAAGACTTCTTTCAATGGAGGCGCTGATATCAGGCACCACGCTGAGAACGGGCAAGCTCAGTCAGGAGGAATGGACAAGGCTTATCGAGGCGGGAGACGTTCTGGGAAAAACCGAGATATATCTTGACGATACCCCGGGTATAACCGTACCCGAGATAAAGGCGAAGCTGCGCAGACTGAAAAATGTTGATCTCGTGATAATCGACTATCTCCAGCTCATGTCGGCGTCAAGAAGGATAGATAACCGTGTTCAGGAGATCTCTGAAATAACAAGAGGCCTTAAGATACTTGCAAAGGAATTCGGCGTGCCGGTCATTACTCTGTCGCAGCTCTCCCGTGCGAGCGAGCAGAGAGCAGAGCATAAGCCCCAGCTTTCGGATCTGAGGGATTCGGGCTCTATTGAGCAGGACGCGGATATAGTTCTTTTTCTGTATCGTGAGGATTACTACAATACAAAGGATGACGGCTCCGGCGGAAACGACAAAAACAGCGGTGAGTGTATAGTCGCAAAGAACAGACACGGAGAAACAAGGTCTGTTCCTCTGCATTGGCAGGGCGAATTTATGCGCTTTACGGGTGTGGCACAGGAAAATGGTCAATAAGGTTATAAAGGCTGTCGAAAAATTCAATATGTTAAGCTTCGGAGATACCGTGATAGTCGGTCTTTCCGGCGGTGCGGATTCCTGTGCGCTGCTTGCTGTGCTGTGCGAGCTCAGGGAAAAATACGGACTGAGGGTCTGCGCCTGCCATGTCAATCACGGACTAAGGGGAAGCGAGGCGGACAGGGACGAGGAATTTTCAAGACGGCTGTGTATGGAGTATTCGGCGGATTTTTTTGTTTTGCATGCAGATATAAATGAGCTTGCTAAGCAAAGGCATATCGGCACAGAGCAGTGCGGCAGAGAAGTGAGATACAGCTTTTTCGAGAGCAAGGCGAATGAGCTTGGAGCTAAAATAGCTACGGCGCATACAGCGTCGGATAACGTGGAAACAGTGCTTTTCAATCTTGCAAGGGGCAGCGGCATTGCCGGACTCTGCGGAATACCTCCGGTAAGAGACAATATCATTCGTCCGCTGATATTTGCCGACAGAGCCCAGACGGAGGCATACTGCCGTGAAAAGGGTATCGACTATGTGACGGACAGCACAAATCTCACAAGAGAGTACAGCCGCAATAAGCTCCGGCTTGATGCGGTCCCCGTGCTGAGAGAGATAAATCCCTCACTTGAGGAGGCGGTGTGCGGACTGTCACAAAGATTGAGAGAGGCTGAGGAGTATATCTCGGCTTCGGCAGTTACAGCTCTGGAGCATGCCCGGGTAAAGGGAGGCTATTCGGCAGAAAAGCTGAGTGAAATGCCTGAGGCAGTTTTTTCCGCCGCTGTAAGAAGGCTGTGCGGGGAATTTACAATGATTCCCGAGGCAAGGCATATTGAACTTATCAGAAAAATTGTGTATAATGGTGGTGCGGTAGAGCTGAAGAGCAGGATCTATGCAATATCCTCACAGGGAATATTCCGGATAGTCAAAAGAAGTGAAAGAGAAGAATATCCCGAAACAGGACTTGATCTCTCAGTCAGCCCTGTAATATGCAATAAAAGGTTTAAACTTGAGCTGATAAATATAGATGAATTTAACGACCGTAAAAAAGTTGAAAAAAATCTGTTTGATAATTCTCTCGATTATGATACAATACCATTAACGAGCGTTTTCAGAACAAGGAAAAGCGGAGACAGCATAACGCTGAGCCGCAGGAATGTGACAAAGTCTGTTAAAAAGCTGTTCACTGAGCTTAAGGTGCCTGCGGAGCAGAGGGACGAGGTCGTTCTTCTTGCAAACGAAAGCAGGGTGCTGTGGATAGAGGATACAGGCGTATGTATGGAATGCGCCGTTAAAAACAATACAAAAAATGTGCTTGTCATTTCCCGTCAGGACATAAGCAAATGACAGCTCAAAAGAAAGGAAGTATAATTATGCTGCATAAGGACGTTTTTGAAGAGCTTATGAGTGAAGAGGAGCTTAATAAAACCGTATCAGAGATCGCTGAAAGGATCAACAATGATTACCGCAGCAGACCTCTCGTTGTAGTGGGGATCCTTAAAGGAAGCATAATGTTTTTAGCGGATCTTTACAGAAAGCTTGACCTTGATGAGTGCCAGCTCGATTTTATGGCTGCTTCAAGCTACGGCAGCAGCGTATCATCCTCAGGCAGCGTGAACATAACCAAGGACGTTGACTGTAACGTCAGGGAAAGAGACGTGCTAATAGTTGAGGATATCCTTGATACGGGCAATACCCTTTCGATAATAAAGGAGCATCTTCTCTCAAAGGGTGCCTCATCTGTACGCATCTGTACCCTCTTTGACAAGCCTTCAAGGAGAAAAAAGCCTGTAAAGGCGGACTATACCGGCAGAACGATAGAGGATCTCTTTATTGTAGGCTACGGTCTTGATTACAGCGAACGCTACAGGAACCTTCCCTATGTCGGAGTGTTAAGATCCGAAATATATTCATAAGGCGCCTGTGCTCAAATAAAAAAGGAGTGAAAACCACTTGGAAAACAAGAAAACCATTCGCAATCTTCTGATATACCTTGGTATCCCCATCGTACTGATAATCATTATAGCGCTTATCTTTACGCTGCAGCCCAAGGAGGAGTATCCTACCTCTGATATCATCTATATGTTCAAAAATCAGGAGGTAACGGAATACAACCTTGACTTCGGCACCGGAGATCTGCAGATGAAGCTTTCAAAGCCGTATAAGGGCAAGACCGAGATAAAGACCACGGTAGCGAGTATCTCTCTCTTTGTTGATACTATAGATGAATATGTGACAAAGTATAATGAGGATCATCCCGATGCCCCCATGCAGTATAACTGGAAGCAGGCGACGGATAATTCGTGGTGGCTCAGCTTCCTGCCGAATCTCATTCTTATAGCCCTGCTTGCGGTAGTATGGATCTTCTTCATGCGAAGACTGTCGGGCGGCCTTGGAGATGCAGGAAAGCAAATGGGCTTTGGCAAGGCAAAGATCAAGAATATGACGGATGAAAAGCGCAAGACCACCTTTGCCGATGTTGCAGGTGCCGATGAGGAAAAGGAGGAGCTGCGCGAGATAGTTGAGTTCCTTAAGGATCCTAAAAAGTATAATGAGCTCGGTGCAAGGATACCCAAGGGTGTTCTCCTTGTGGGACCTCCCGGAACAGGTAAAACGCTTCTTGCAAGAGCTGTTGCAGGCGAGGCTGGCGTACCGTTCTTCTCTATCTCCGGTTCGGATTTCGTTGAGATGTTCGTAGGCGTCGGCGCATCCCGTGTAAGAGATCTTTTTGAGCAGGCAAAGAAAAACTCTCCCTGTATAATCTTCATAGACGAGATAGACGCAGTCGGACGTCAGAGAGGAGCCGGTCTCGGAGGCGGCCACGATGAGCGTGAGCAGACCCTGAACCAGCTTCTTGTAGAAATGGACGGCTTCGGCGCAAACGAGGGCGTTATCATGATCGCTGCGACCAACCGCCCCGATATACTTGACCCTGCACTCATGCGTCCGGGACGCTTTGACAGACAGGTGATCGTCGGCAGACCCGATATCAAGGGCAGAGAAGAAATACTCAAGGTACACGCAAAGGGCAAGCCCCTTGCTCCCGATGTGGTGCTCAGGACGATAGCAAAGTCCACGGCAGGATTTACGGGCGCAGACCTTGAAAACCTTCTCAACGAGGCTGCTCTCCTTGCGGCAAGAAAGGATCTCAAGGCTATCACAATGAAAGAGGTCGAGGAGGCTACCATAAAGGTGGTCGTCGGCACGGAGAAGAAGTCGAGAGTTATGTCCGATAAGGAAAAGAAGCTCACGGCATATCACGAGGCCGGGCATGCTGTAGCAACCTACTACTGTCCTACACAGGATCCCGTTCATCAGATATCCATAATCCCGAGAGGCATGGCAGGCGGCTTTACGATGTCTCTGCCTGCTGAGGATAAATCCTACCGCTCCCGCAAGGAAATGCTGGAGGAGATAGTTGTTCTTCTCGGAGGACGTGTTGCAGAGGCTATCATTCTCGGCGACATATCTACGGGCGCATCAAACGATATTGAGAGAGCTACAAACCTTGTGTTCTCTATGATAACCAAGTACGGCATGAGCGAAAAGCTTGGTCCGATAACCTACGGCTCATCAAACGGAGAGGTGTTCCTCGGCAAAGAGCTTGGTCACAATAAGACCTATTCCGAAGAAACTGCGGCTAAGATAGACGCCGAGATAAAGGAATATATCACCGACGGATACACAAAGACAGAAGAAATTCTCCGCGAGCATATCGGGGATCTTCATAAGGTCGCTCAGTTCCTGTTCGAGCATGAAAAGATGACAGGCGAGCAGTTTGCCCTTGCTATGGAGGGAAAGCCCATTCCTGTTGAGGATGATGAGGACGACTCCTATGATGATGATATAGATGATATCAAGGAAAACGGCAGTGAAGAAGCCGACGAAAAGGACATCGGAGATAAAGACGACTGATAGCGATAAGGAGTGCAGACGTTGCACTCCTTATTTTGAATGAAAAAGGCAGACAACGTTCATGAGCGTAAGTCTTGTTTGGAGAATGCGACATGAGCATGAGGAGTGCGGTATATGGCATTTAAAAGAATAAGGGTAAAGGGAGCAAGAGAGCATAATCTGAAAAACATAAGCGTGGATATACCGAGAGACGAGCTTGTTGTGATAACAGGGCTTTCAGGCTCGGGAAAATCCTCACTCGCCTTTGATACGCTCTATGCGGAGGGGCAGAGAAGATATGTTGAGTCTCTGTCGTCCTATGCGAGAATGTTTCTCGGGCAGATGGACAAGCCCGATGTGGACAGCATAGACGGGCTTTCTCCTGCGATCTCGATAGATCAGAAGACGACCTCTAAGAATCCCCGCTCTACAGTGGGAACAGTTACCGAGATATACGACTATCTCAGACTGATGTATGCAAGGATAGGCATACCGCATTGTCCTGTTTGCGGCAGGGAGATAAAGCAGCAGACCGTCGATCAGATAGTAGACAGGGTAATGGAGCTTGATGAAGGTACAAAGCTGCAGATACTTGCTCCGGTTGTACGTTCAAAAAAAGGAGAGCATCAGAAGGAGCTTGAGCAAGCGGCAAAAAGCGGCTTTGTAAGGGTGCGTGTGGACGGGATCATCTATGATCTCTCAGAGGAGATAAAGCCGGAGAAGAATAAAAAGCACAGCATAGAGATAATAGTGGACAGGCTCGTTGTCAGAGAAGAGATAAGGTCGAGGCTTGCAGATTCGATAGAGGTCGCTTCAAAGCTTTCTGGGGGGCTTGTTATCGCGGCGGTCAGCGGTGGGGAGGATATCCTTTTTTCTCAGAACTACGCCTGCCCCGACCACGGAATAAGCATTGACGAGCTTAGCCCAAGAATGTTCTCCTTCAATAACCCCTACGGTGCCTGTAAAAAATGCACGGGTCTGGGTGTATTCATGAAGATAGACATTGACCGCATCATTCCCGACAGGACAAAGTCCGTCCGTCAGGGGGCGATAAAGGGCAGCGGCTGGGCCATGGAGGGCAGCACGATAGCCTCGATGTATTTTGAAGCGCTGTCAAAGCGCTACGGCTTCTCTCTTGATACTCCGGTGGGTGAACTGCCCGAGGAGATAATTGACATACTGCTTTACGGAACAAAGGGCGAAAAAATAACGGTGTACAGAAGGAACGAATACGGCTCCGGAACATATCAGACCGAATTTGAGGGCATAGTCAATAACCTGGAACGCCGTTTCAGAGAGACACAGAGCTCATGGATAAAGGCGGAGATAGAGAGCTATATGTCTGCCGTTCCATGTGACGCCTGCAAGGGCAGGAGGCTGTCTCCCGAAACTCTTGCCGTGACCGTGGGCGGACTGAATATCATGGAATACTGCGATATGTCTGTAGAGCAGGCGCTTGCCTTTTCAAGAGAATCCAGGCTGAACGACAGACAGAGGCTCATTGCAGGCGCAATAACCAAGGAAATAGACAGCAGGCTGAGTTTTCTGAACAGCGTGGGTCTTTCCTATCTCACGCTGTCACGCTCTGCGGGAACTCTCTCGGGCGGGGAGAGCCAGAGAATAAGGCTTGCTACTCAGATAGGCTCGGCGCTTTCGGGTGTGCTGTATATACTTGACGAGCCGAGCATAGGACTGCACCAGCGCGACAATGACAAGCTAATAGCCACTCTGAAGGAGCTGCGCGATCTGGGAAATACTGTGATAGTTGTGGAGCATGACGAGGATACGATGAAAGCGGCGGATCATATCATAGATATTGGTCCGGGCGCAGGAATTCACGGCGGAGAGCTTGTATGCTCGGGAAGTATTGAGGATATCAAAAAATGCGACCGTTCAATAACCGGACAGTACCTCAGCCGTAAAATGACAATTCCCGTGCCGGAAAAGAGACGTCAGGGCAGCGGAAAAAGCCTCAGGATCCTCGGGGCCGCAAAGAATAATCTGAAGAATATAGATGTTGAGATACCCCTTGGAAAATTCATCTGCGTAACGGGGGTATCCGGCTCGGGAAAATCATCTCTGATAAATGAGATACTCAGCAAAAGGCTCTCATCAGAGCTGAACGGCGCAAGACCCGTACCCGTTGAGTGCAGAGATATTACGGGTATCGAATATCTTGATAAGGTGATAAATATAGATCAGTCTCCTATCGGAAGGACTCCCCGCTCAAATCCCGCTACTTATACGGGGGTATTCACTGATATAAGGGAGCTCTTTGCCCGCACCAATGAGGCAAAGATACATGGCTTCGGCTCCGGAAGGTTTTCGTTCAATGTAAAGGGCGGACGCTGCGAGGCGTGTCAGGGCGACGGCATAATAAAGATAGAGATGCATTTTCTGCCCGATGTATACGTTCCCTGTGATGTTTGCGGAGGAAAGAGATATAACAGAGAAACTCTTGAGGTGAAATACAGGGGGAAATCTATCTATGATGTTCTTGAAATGACGGTAGAGGAGGGCTGTGAGTTCTTTGCAAACCATTCAAGGATATATAATAAGCTGAGAACTCTCTATGATGTGGGTCTTGGATATATAAAGATAGGTCAGCCATCCACAACGCTTTCCGGCGGCGAGGCACAAAGGATAAAGCTTGCTACAGAGCTTTCAAAGCGTTCAACAGGCAGGACGATATATATTCTTGACGAGCCGACGACCGGTCTGCATATAGCAGATGTCCACAGGCTGATAGAGGTACTGCAGAAGTTCGCGGACAACGGAAACACCGTTGTCGTGATCGAGCATAATCTCGATCTCATAAAGACCGCAGACTATATCATCGACCTCGGTCCCGAGGGAGGAGACGGAGGCGGCACCGTGATAGCGACAGGCACTCCCGAGCAGATAGCGGAATGTGAAGGCTCCTATACGGGACAGTACCTCCGCAGGCTGCTCAATGAAGAATGATCCTGAGGCAGAGAGAAATAACCGCAGTAAGGTGAGGGCGTGGTGAAAAAATGTTCGGCTATCTCAGACCCGTCAGGGAGGAGCTTAAGGTAAGAGAATATGAGCTTTATAAAAGCGTATACTGCGGCTTGTGCAGAAGGCTGGGCAGGGATTACGGGATAATTACCCGATTTACACTGAGCTATGACTGTACTGTTCTGGCAATGCTTGCTGCTTCTCTCAGAGAGGAGAACTCCTGCGTGAAAAGAGGCAGATGCAGGTTCAATCCGATGAAGAAATGTATGTTCTGCGCTACTGACGGAGAAGCAATGCACCTTGCAGGGGGAGTGTCGGTCATTATGGCTTATTACAAGCTCTCGGACACGATCACGGATTCGGGCTTTTTCAAGCGCCTTGCCGCACGGCTGCTGAGGGTGTTTCTGAGTGGCGGCTTCAGAAGGGCGAGGAAAGCCTATCCCGATATCGAGGCAGCAGCAGGAAAGATGATCGAGTCACAGCAGCTTGCCGAAAGAAAAGGCAGCGGTATAGATGAATCTGCTGACCCTACCGCAAAAATGCTCTCCTTTCTGTGCGAAAGGCTCTCGGACGATGAGATGACCCGACGTGTGCTCTCACGCTTCGGATACTGCCTTGGAAGGTGGATATATCTTATTGATGCTGCTGATGATCTTGAAAAGGACATAAAACACCGCTGCTTCAATCCTTTTATCAGCGTTACGGAAGCCGACAGCGCGGAAACTGCTGTTTTCTGCAACGAAACGCTGAATATGACGGCTTCTCAGCTTATTATGGCTTATGAGCTTCTGCAGCCTGTTTCATACAGGGAGATACTTGACAATATAGTGTATCATGGCTTATCATTTCAGCAAAAACATTGTATTTTTGAGAAAAAGAGAAAAAAGGGAAGGAAAATGAAGGACAGGAAAAAGAAGGATTATTACACATTCCTGTCTCGCGGAGATGAAGATATCTGAAATGACAGAGAAATGAAAGGAAAGAATAACATGAAGGATCCTTATCAGGTGCTGGGAGTTTCCCGTTCGGCAACGGACGAGGAAATAAAGAAAGCATACAGAGAGCTTGCAAAAAAATATCATCCTGATAAATATGCCGATAATCCGCTTGCGGACGTTGCCTCCGAAAAAATGAAGGAGATCAACGAGGCGTATCGCATGGTTACCGAGGAAAGAAAAAGAGGCGGAGCCTCCCGCAGCAGCTCATATGGCAGCTATAACGATTCCTACTCCTCGGGATATTCCTCAGCCTCCTCCGGCAGTGCTTCGTACGGAGGGAGGAGCAGGTATGAGGAGATCAGGGTAATGATAAACAGCGGAAATTTCGGCGCTGCCGAGACTGCCCTCACAAGTATTCCCTCGGACGAAAGAAATGCCGAGTGGTACTACCTTATGGGCGTTGTGTATTATCAGAAGGGCTTTTTGTCAGACGCCTACAACTATTTTCAGACAGCGTGCAGAATGGATCCGGACAATGCTGAGTATCAGTCTATGTACAGAAGGATACAGCAGCAGCGCACAGGAAATCAGGGCGGCTATAATTCTCAGGGCTCAGCCCCTGCCTGTGACTGCTGTGATATATGTACCTGCCTTTTATGCACAGACTGCCTCTGCAACAGCTGCCGCTGACGGTGAAGAAAATGAAAAAAACTCAGTCGATAGCTATAGGCGGTCTTCTGACGGCGTTTGCCGTTGTGGTCATGATGATATCAAACCTCATGCCCTCGGGAATGTATACCTTCCCTGCGGTGTCGGGCGTTATAGTATATACGGCAGCGATCACGTCAGGACGTTCATATTCTTGGCTGGCCTATATTGCCGTTTCAATACTGTCCCTTTTTTTGTGCGCCGATAAGCAGGCGCCCCTGTGCTTTATTCTGTTTTTCGGGTATTATCCGCTGCTTAAAGAGCTGATAGAAAGGATCAGGCTGAAGGCAGCGGCTTTTCTGATAAAGCTGCTTGTTTTCAATGCTGCGGGTTCAGTGATATGGCTGCTGCTGACATTTGTTTTCTCTGTGCCTGCGGAGGAATTTTCTGTTTTTGGGGTAGATCTGCCTGCTGTGATAATCGTTATACTGAATATCGCATTTTTGTTATATGATCTTGCACTGGGAATGTTCTTTGTAAGATATAAAGAAAAAATTTACAAGCTTGTAACAAAGTTGAACAAAAAGTATTAGTATTTTATGTACAGGAGCTTCATCAATAATTCCTGAAAACAAACAAATTTGACTGTTTTTTAAGCAAAACCCTCATAAATTGATGAAATAATTGTAATAATTGTTACCATGTCATAAATGTATATGTCAATTTAGACATAATGCCGATTGATTAAAGGGCTCATTTAAGATATAATAATGATGATCTGCCGATTTAGCAGAGGCTTTTTCGGTAACAATACTGTAATTGTTTGTAATAAAAAGAAAGGTCGTGTGGCATCGGACATGGAACGCAAAACAAAGAATCCGGCTAAAGCACATAAATACAGGGCAATAATTGCTTTGTTATGTGTACTCACAATGATATTTGCAGTTTTTCCGATTACTTCTCTGTCGGTAAATGCGGAATCTGCCATAATCGCTAAAACCAAGGAGGCATTGAATATAAGGAGCGGCGCAGGAACGCAGTATTCGGTCGTTAAGACCGCAAATGCATCGACCTATGTTACTATAACCGACAGATCTAACGGCGCATGGCCGAAGGTCACTCTCCCCGACGGTACATCCGGCTACTGCGTGGCGGATTATCTTGATGTCCTTACTGACTGCAGCACAACAGCCTATGTAAACTTCCGTACCGGTCCGGGAACAGGATATTCCATATTAAAGACCTTTGCTCCGTCAACAAGACTCGATATACTCAGCTTCAGCGATTTTTCCTGGGCTAAGGTCAAGGATTCAACAGGCCAGATAGGATACCTCTGCACAGATTATGCGGATTTTGTTACAGACAGCACTGTTACAGCTGCGGCGGCTGTTAAGCCCTTTGAGATCTCCGAGCTTTCTCATTCTCTGCCCAAGGGTAGAAAATTCACGCTCAAGGTCACAGGAAATACCGGCAGCGTAAAATGGACCTCCTCAAACAGCAAGGTCGCAACAGTTGCGGATGGTGTTGTTAAAGGAGTTTCTGCAGGAAGCGCAAATATTACTGCAACGGATACCAGAACCAACAAGACGCTGACATGTAAGGTGACCGTAAAGAAAACAGACTACCGCTTTATTTTCCTTGATACAACATCAAAGAAGCTCAAGCAGGGTGAAACCTTTGTTCTTAACGGCAGAACACTTCCCGAGGGCGGCAAGATCAATTACAAATCTTCAAATAAATCTGTTGCGATCGTATCCTCTTACGGAACAGTGAAGGCGGTAGGCGCAGGTACCGCAACCATAACGGCATACGATTCCACAGGTCTTGTAACAAGGACCTGCAAGGTATCTGTCACTCCGATAGGCAGCATTGCACTTAAGCAGAGCTCGGTCACGGTCAGTGTCGGCTCATCAACGACCATAGGTATATATAAGGATCCCTCAAATATCAAGGTCAACTGGAAAAGCAGCAATACCAGCATCGCAGGCGTAAATAACGGCGTAGTAAGCGGTCTCAGACCGGGTACAGCCGTAATAACGGCTATCGACGAGTCGGGCAAGTCTAAGCAGAAGTGTACTGTCACAGTAACGGCTGTCAATTCCGGAAACGTCAGGCTTTCACGCTATAATGCGACCACGACCGCAGGAAAAACGATCTACATTAAGGGATATAACGGCAATACCTGGAAAACAAGCGATCCTGAGGTCGCAACAGTCTGGGATGGGTTTATCCTCACCAAGAAGGCAGGACAGGTCGCTATCTCCTACGAAAACGCTTACGGACAGAAGGCTGTATGTGTTGTAAAGGTAAAGGATCCTGCTCCTGTAAAGTTTGCTTATTCTTCACCTAACTCAGCAACGCTCAGTTCCAATATCAAGCTTGTTGCTATCACCGACAAAAAGCGGACTGCAGTATATTTTACTGTGAAGGACGGCCCTAATGTTACAACAGTTACCGCAACAAGCAAGGTCGCAGAGGGCAGCACCTATGTCTGGACGGGTACATACACACCAAAGAGCGCAGGTACCTTTGACGTAAAAGCTTATTCAAAGTACAACGGCGCATGGAGCACCTGCAATGACGGAAAATTTGATGTTTATATCACAAATAAGAACCATCCCACCGAGACCGGACTCAACAGGCTCCGTGCAAGCGATGAGATGATAAAATTTATTGCAGAAAAGGAAGGCTTTGTATCAAGCATTACTTATGATACACTCGCCTATAACGTGCCTACTCTCGGCCATGGTCAGGTCGTGTGGGAGGGCGAATGCTTCTACGATCATCTTACAAGAGGAGAGGCTTATGCGCTCCTTGTAAAATCAGTTAATGACGGTGTGTTTACCAGTGCCGTAAACAATATGCTTATTAACAATAATGTTCGCTTCAATCAGCAGCAATTTGATGCGCTTGTTTCCTTCTCCTACAACCTTGGCACAGGCTGGACAAGCTCATCCGACCTTAAAAACATTCTTCTGAATTCCTATGGCTCCGTAACGAGCAGCGAAAGCGGAGAAATAGTTGGAACTGTAACGGCGACATCTGGACTCAACCTGAGAAACGCTGCCACGACGAACGCAGGCATTATAACCGTGCTGGGATATAATGAGAGAGTAACTCTTGTGAGCAGCGAAAGATATAACAGCGTATGGTACAAGGTAAAAACAGCCAGCGGCAAGACAGGCTACTGCAGCAGTACATATCTGAATATTTCTACCTCGGGCAGCAGTGTAGGCTATGCCCGTGACCTCAACAACGTAAACAGGAATGCCCTTATCAAGGAACTGCTTGCTTATCATCATGCCGGCGGCAACTGCTATTGGGGACTTCTTTACAGACGGGTTGACGAGCTTGAAATGTTCCTTTATAACGACTATGCCACAGACGGAAGGAGCAACAAGCATAACTTCCCGAGCACAAGCTGTCTCCCGTTCTGATTCAAGGACAAAAATTATGTATCCCGGATTTGTTTCGGGATGCATTTTTTTTGACCGTTTTTTCCTATATATGCCAATTTCTGATTTTGAAATAATAAAGTTAAAAATGTCTGAAATTTCTAATATTATAATGACATCTAAAGTCTAAAGGTGAGTTATTGGATAATATATAGAATTAATTAAGATGATTGTAATGTAATAAAATAGCAAAAATGCACCTGTTTTACCATTAATTGTTCTGAAATGGAATAATAAACCATAAAAATTTCAAATTATAGAAATAATCAATCACAAATATTGAGCCGGCTGAAAAAATAAAAAAAGAAAAGTCAGCAGAGGGTTATAAATAAGAAACTCCGTATTTTGAATCTGAAGTAAAATAACTCTCGAAAGATTTTGTATTTTTGAAAGAACCATTTGCAAATACATTAATAAAGCGGCTATAGGAAAGGGACGAGAGGGTAATTTTTTTTACGCCGGAAAAGGGTTTCCCTCAGGATAACTTGCAGCATAATACTGTTTTTTTTGATTAATAAATGGTATTAGTTGATTTTTTGGAATAAGTTGATGTATAATATATTTGACAGAATTGACAGGAGAAAAAATATGAAGAAAAACGAAAGCTCGGCAAGCAGGTTTGTTGAACTGAAAAAGAAGTACTTTGAAAATGGCATATCTTCGCTGACCTTCGAGGAGGTTCTTGAGCTTCTTCTGATGTTTTCAGACAGCAGAGTGGATGCCTCAGGTCTGGCAAAAAAGCTTTCATCGACATTCGGCAGTTTGCGGACGGTATTTGAAGCACCTCGTGTCTCCCTTAAGGATATGGGACTTAAGGATAAGGAGGCCGTGCTTCTGATGATGATGCCGGGTCTGTGCAAAAAATACCGCATTTGTAAGACAGAACTCAAGTTTCATAATAAGCCCCTCAATACCGGTGATGAGATCGCAGAGTATATCCTTCCTCACTTTACCGGAAAAAGAGTTGAGGTCGTCATCCTGCTTCTTATGGATAAGCATAAGAGAGTGCGGTACTGTGGCATTACTGATGAGGGAACGATAAATGCCTCAGATGTCAGCATCATGAAAACCCTTGAGCTTTGTGTAAGATATAAAGCATGCTATGCTGTGTTAGCCCATAATCATCCGAGCGGAATTGCTCTTCCCTCAGGAAAGGATATTGAGATCACAAGCCGCCTGATAAAAACGATGAAGCTTATCGGGGTCGATCTCATAGACCATATCATTTTCTCCGAGAGCGAATGGACATTTCTTTCTGAGCTGGACACGACAAAGGAGCTTTTTGCAGGAGAGCAGACTCTAAATGATAAGAAAAAACCAAAGAAAACTGTATGACCGTCCTGTCATGCACAACAGATGAAGGAAAAGAATAGTACATCGCTAAAGATTATTTCAAGCTTGTAAATAGTATTATTGATTTATCATGTGAAAAATGTTCTTTTCAAACGGCGCAAAGAATAGGAATGTATGTTCCGTTACATTCCGAATCTCAGAGCATATTACAGACCATAATGATAGGAGAGTAATTGAA
>ONFW01000136.1 GCA_900317215.1 uncultured Eubacteriales bacterium
CTTTGTAAAACATATTGTAAGTGCAGGTTTCAGAAACTGCAGTCATATAAAAACCGTTACTATACCTGATTCGATCGTGTCAATAGCCCCCGGTGTATTTGAAGGCTGCTTTTCGCTTGAAAAGGTCAATATGCCGAAGGAACTGACATATACGAGCATTCCCGAAAATCTTTTCAAGGACTGTGTAATGCTCGAAGAAATAGTGATCCCCGAAGAGGCTGCTATAATAGGCTGGTCGGCTTTTGAAAACTGCCGTTCGCTGAAACGTGTTGTCCTGCCTGCCGGTCTGAAATATATCTATGATGACGCCTTCCGGAATTGCACCTCTTTAAAGGAAATATCCATACCTGCCGGAACGTCTCTCTGGAATGGCGTGTTCCGTGAGTGTAATGCTCTTGAAGATATCACACTTCCAAAGGATATGACAACGATATCTGAAAAGCTGTTCTATGGCTGCCGTTCACTGAAGAATATCGTCCTTCCTGATACGATCTCCGAAATCGAGAAAAACGCATTTGAGGGCTGCAGCTCGCTGAAAAGCGTAGGACTGCCGTCTTCACTTAAAGAGATAGGTGATGAGGCCTTCATGCATAGCGGTCTCAGAGCTGTAGGATTTCCGAATGATCTTGAAAAGATCGGTGAAAAAGCCTTTTACGGCTGTAAATATCTTTCCGCTATCAGAATGCCGCCAAAGCTTGTAGATATAGGAAAAGACGCTTTTGGCGAGACAAGATACCTTGAGGATTATGCGGGCAGTTATGTTGCTCTGGAAAATTGCATGCTTCTGGAACATAATTCGTTTGAAGAAACTGTACGTATTCCCGGTAATATACTTATGATCGCAAAGGGAGTATTTGCCGATGATCAGGTTCTTCGCAATGCCATACTGCCAAACGGTCTGCGCCGGATAGATGATGACGCATTTAACGGCTGTACACTTCTTGACAGTCTCTATATTCCCGGTTCGGTGAGGGAAATCGGCGAGCGCGCTTTCAGAAATTGCTGTTCAATGACAGAACTGGAATTGTCAGAGGGACTGGAGTTTATCGGACATTGGGCATTTGAAAACTGCACAAAGCTAAAGGAGGTCAGACTTCCTGAAAGTCTGGAGGAGCTTGGCGGCGCCGCCTTTCAGAACTGCACCGATCTGAAAAAAGTGGTTTTCCCGAAAAACAAGGCGATAGATTTTCTTCCTTCAACCTTCTTCGGATGTGATTCTCTGAGAGCATTTCAGATAGGCAGGCATCGTTTCAAGGTTAATGACCCTGAGCGGCTCTATGATACCTATCAGATAGCTGTCAGGCTGGTATTTGAAAAGGACTTCAATATCAGCTCATTCAAACGAAGGGAACTGATACCGCTGATAGTGCAGATTTTCCTGAACAGTGATATGCCCGAAGCGGAGCAGTATATCAGGGATCATTTTCATACTGTCCTTAGAAATCTTGCTTATATCGGGGAATACTCAATGATCGAAAGCCTGCTGACATTGAAGGATATGATAGATGATACAGAGCTTAGCAGATTGCAGAGTTATTTTTTAAAACGGCGGCAGCACAGAATGTATGAAATAATCCAAAAGCAGCTCGACTGCCGGACGTTTGACAGAGAATGGGAAGGAATGCTCTTTCCCGAAAAAAATATAATTGAATGAAAGAGATGAAAAAATGATTTTCTATATTTCGGATCTGCATATCGGACATAAGGCTGCGCTGCGCTTTGACGAGCGCCCCTTTGCTGATATTCAGGAAATGGAGCATGAGATCATACGCCGCTGGAACGAAAGGGTCACGGCGGAGGATGATGTGTATATTTTAGGCAATGTATTTTATCGCTATCAGGGCAAGCCTGCTGAGTTTCTGCGTCAGCTCAGCGGCAGGCTTCACCTGATAACCGGAAACCACGATTATTGTATACTGAAGGACGAAGAAGCGCTTTCCTGTTTCGTCAGCGTGGACAGACTGAAAATGATAACCGATAATGAAAGGCATGTCGTGCTGTGTCACTATCCTCTGATAGTATGGAATATGAAGCATTTCGGCTCGTACCATGTTTACGGTCATGTGCATAGGAATGTCGGTGAAGAAGTGCTGTTTATGATGAAGCAGGAAAAAGCCTACAATGCAGGCTGTATGATAAACGGTTATGTCCCGTGTACGCTTGAGGAGCTGGAGCAGAATAACCGTATTTTTCAGGAGTCTGTACTTGGGTAATAGTGAAAGGAGAACTGACATGAGTGAAAAATACTTCATCATGCACTATCCGTCAAGCTGGGGCATGGGAACTAATGCCGATATGCGCCTTGTCAGTGATAAGGATATCCGCAGGCTGATACGCATTGAGCTTGACAAAAGCAAAAGCAGACAGGATGATCGTTTTACAGGCACATGGAACGATGAGGTTTTTTGCGACAGCAAAGACACAGAGGAGATCGTAGAGGACGTTTTGCATAAGCGCCTGACGACATGTTCGACCTATGCCGGCGTCAATGATCTTGTTCCAGTGCCGGAGGATATACCGGTATTGATCGATACTATGACAGTGAAGGATACGATATATCGTATCTGCAACCAGTTCCTTTGTGTCGGTGATGTCATCATAGGAGAAGGCACCTTCAAAAGATACATTGTTGATCTCAGAGGCTTCGGTGATGTGAGCCGCTGCAGGGGCGGCTTGTGTTATGAATTTGTCGGATATGATCTTAAAAGGGTGTTGTCTGACGGCCTGCGCTGGGATCGTGACACTTTGATAAAACGATACGAAAAAAGCCTCAGACGTTTCAGTGAAAAAACTTCTTCGGACGAAAAAGACGGAAAATACCTTGCTGATTACGTCAAGGATGTAATGGGAAAAAAGGAATATGAAGCGTACTGCAGAGAGATGACAGCAAAAGCGGAAAGGATACTTGAAAGGTTCAGGGCAGTAATGCCGATGAAGGACGATTATATATCTCATATCCGCAAAAGTACAGACAATGAATATTTTGCCAACGTCATCAAGCATTTTACCCGAAGGGAAAGACGAAAAAGGGTAGACCATTCGCTTCTGGGCTTTGTCAGTCCGGTTGAGTACCCTGAGTTCGGACAGATATGGCACAAAAGCAGTGATGAAGGAGAATACTATACCTATAGCGAGCTTTTCAAAAAGGGCGATGATATCGAGTGGCTGACAGCTTCCGAAAACAGCGTTATGGAAGCGCCCGAGGATAAGGGTGAAATATTGCCCTTCAATGCGCTTGTGCCCTCTTTTGCTGGAGATTGAATAATAAAGGTGACCTTTATGAGCTTTTATTGCTGGTTTGAATACAAGGGGATCATTAAAGAAGAATTCAGAGAGGATATTGAAAAAGCCGTCAATGCAAAAAG
>ONFW01000061.1 GCA_900317215.1 uncultured Eubacteriales bacterium
GATGAACTGAAGCTTGTAGGAGTATGGAAAACTCATGCAAGCTATGGCGAACAGTTCTCATTTGAATATTATGAGCAGTATTTGCCGACTACATCGGACAGTATATTGAAATACCTTTCTTCAGGCGCTGTAAAGGGCATAGGCAGAGCGACCGCCAAAAGACTTGTCGATGCCTTCGGCGAGAATACACTTGAGGTCATGCAAAACGATCCTGAAAGACTTGAGCAGATCAGAGGCATCTCAAAGGACAAGGCTGCAGCTATTTCCGAGGAGATAAAAAAGACCTTCGGCATGAGAGAAGTGATGATCTATCTTGAGAGATTTCATATCTCGGCTCAGGAGGCTGTGCGGATATGGAAAAGCTGCGGAACAGGTGCGATACAGCTTATTGAAAGCAATCCCTATATGCTCTGCGACAGCAATATAGGCGTATCATTTGACAGGGCAGACCATATAGCCGCCGTGCTCAAAAGACCTGACAACGACCCGTTCAGAATACGGGCAGGGATAATCCATATAATAAAATATAATGCGAGAAACGGGCATACCTGTCTGCCCGAGGAAAAGATAACAGAGGTCACGGCAAAATTTCTCAAGCTTGACAGCAGCCTTATTTCAGAAAAGCTCGCCGAAATGCTGCTGGACGGCAGTCTGATAAAGGATACAATAGAGAACAGAGACTTTGTTTTTTTACCCTCTCTGTACAGAAGCGAGAGCTTTGCGGCGGACAGGATCAGGATGATGCTGCAGTTTCCTCCCGAACGGATAACAGGAGTGGAGCTTGCGCTTGAGCTGTTTGAAAAAGATCAGGGGATAGAATACGCTTTTCTGCAGAAAAAAGCAATAAAGGAGGCTCTTTCGGGCGGTCTGCTTATACTAACGGGAGGCCCGGGAACAGGCAAGACGACCACACTCAATGCAATAATAGAGCTGTTCAGGCAAAGCGGACTTAAGGTTGCCCTTGCAGCGCCGACGGGCAGAGCGGCGCAGAGAATGTCTGAGGTGACGGGCTGCGAGGCAAGGACACTTCATCGTCTGCTTGAGGTGGAATGGGATAAAAACGATTCTCCTATGTTCAAGAGGAACGAGAGAAATCTTCTCGACTGTGACGCTCTGATAATAGACGAGCTTTCAATGGTGGACGCCTTGCTTTTTGAGGGTGTAATGAAGGCTCTGCCTCTGGGGTGCAGACTTATAATGGTAGGCGACAGCGACCAGCTACCTTCTGTAGGACCCGGAAATGTACTCGGAGACCTTATATCCTCGGGGAGAATACCGGTGGTACAGCTCACTGAAATATTCAGGCAATCGATGAAAAGCCTGATAGTTACCAACGCTCACAGAATAGTTCACGGTGAGATGCCCGTAATAAACAGGACAGATAACGACTTCTTCTTTATCCAGAGCAGCGAGAAGGAAGAAATAGCAGAGATTATAACAGGACTATGCTCAAAGAGACTGCCAAAGACCTACGGCTTTTCGCCGTTTGAGGATATACAGGTGCTTTGTCCGGGAAGAAAGGGCGAACTTGGAGTTACGGAGATGAACAAAAGACTGCAGCAGGTTTTGAACCCCCCCAGGACAAAGGCGGAGGAAATATCCATACCATTGTATACGCTGAGGGTCGGTGACAAGGTAATGCAGACAAGGAACAACTATGACCTTGCATGGACAAAGGACGACGGCTCGGAGGGCTCGGGGATCTTTAACGGAGAAATCGGGACCGTTGCAGGCGTGAACAAGTCGATGAGAACCGCTGAGGTACGTTTTGAGGATAGACTTGTAGAATATGATGAGGAGGCTCTTATGCAGCTTGAGCTGGCTTATGCCGCCACCGTACATAAAAGCCAGGGAAATGAATTCAACGCCGTTATCATACCGATGTATTACGGTCCGCCCCAGCTCTATTACAGAAATCTTCTTTATACTGCTGTTACGAGAGCAAAGAAGCTCCTCATTCTTGTCGGAAATGTATCGGTAGTTAAAACCATGGTGGAAAACAACAGAAAAACCCTGAGATATTCTGCGCTGAGAGCGCTGCTTGAAAGGAGATGACGCTTATGGGTCTTTTATCGCTGATATTTCCCGATAAATGCCCGTATTGCCGTCAGATAATAAGGAGTGGACTAAGCGAATGTGACAAATGCCGCAGCAGCTTTCCTTCATTTGCAGAGGAGCGGATCCTGCAATCGGGTGACAGGTGCATAGCTCCGTTCAGGTATGAGGGCGGCTTCAGATCGGCAATAACAGAGCTTAAATTCTCCGGTATAAAATTCAACGCCGCAAGTCTTTCAAAGCAGCTTGCAAGGGTGCTGGCTGATGAAGCGGCACAGATCGATATCGTATGCTGGGTTCCTGTATCACGCAAAAGACGCAGGGAAAGAGGCTTTGATCAGTCGGAGCTGCTTGCCGTAAAGGCCGCCGGACTGCTTGATAAGGAATACTGCTGTCTGCTGAAAAAGATCAGAAACAACGCCGTTCAGCATGAGCTTGACAGTAAAAGAAGAGTCTCCAATGTAAAGGGCGTATATGCTGCAGCAAGACCCGAAATGATAAAGGGCAAGCACATTCTTCTTATAGACGATATCTGCACAACAGGGAATACGCTCTCAGAATGCAGCAGGGTGCTTCATTCGGCAGGTGCATCGTCAGTGCTGTGCGCTGCTGCCGCAATGGTACCCGACCCAGAAGAAAAGAATAAATGATGCAATGCATCTCTGACACAAAAACGCAGGAGTACGGATATCTTGTTCCGTCACTCCTGCGTTTTTATGATATGACCTTATTTTGCGAGAAGCTTTTTGAGTCTTTCGGCTGCTTCAAGTGTTTTTTCACGGTCTCCGAAGGATGTCAGTCTGAAAAAGCCTTCGCCGTTTTTGCCGAAGCCTGCGCCGGGAGTTCCCACAACATTTGCATTGTTGAGAAGATAATCAAAAAACTCCCACGAGCCCATACCGTCGGGACATTCGAGCCAGATATATGGCGAGTTCTTTCCTCCTGTGTAAAAAATACCAAGCTCATCAAGAGCCGAAGAAAGGATCCTTGCGTTTTCCTTGTAATACTCCAAATTAACCTTTATCTGCTCCCTGCCCTCGGGGGTGAAAACGGCTGCGGCGCCGCATTGAACAGGGTAGGAAACGCCGTTGAATTTTGATCCCTGTCTGCGTCCCCAGAGCTGAGATATGAACACCTCCGTGCCGTCTGATGAGCGGAAGCTAAGCTCCTCAGGGATCACGGTATAGCCGCAGCGCAGACCTGTAAAACCGGCGGTCTTGGAGAGAGAGCAGATCTCAATGGCGCATTTTCTTGCGCCCTCAATGCAGAAGATGCTTCTTGGCACATCGTCCTCGGTAATAAAGGCTTCATAGGCTGCGTCATAGATGATAACAGCCTCATTCCTGAGAGCATAATCAACCCATTCCTTTAGCTGCGAGAAAGTGAAGGCTGCGCCGGTAGGATTGTTCGGCGAGCAAAGATAGATGATGTCGGCATGAACGCTTTGATCCGGAGCTGCACAGAAGCCGTTTTCCTTTGTACAGTCGGCGTAGATGATTTTTCTGCCGCTCATAAGGTTGGAATCGACATAAACAGGATATGCCGGATCGGTGATAAGAATGGTATTGCTGTCACCAAAAATATCCACAATATTTCCGCAGTCGGATTTTGCTCCGTCGCTGATGCGTATTTCAGACGCCTTGACATCTGCTCCGAATGATGAATAGTAGCCGGCAATAGCATTTTTAAGGAAATCATAGCCTGTGCCGCTGTCCTCATAGCCTTTGAAGGTCTCCTTCACTCCCATTTCCTCAGCGCCCCTCTTTACGGCCTCGACAACGCAGGGCGCTAACGGAAGAGTTACGTCTCCAATTCCCATGCGAATTATATTGCTTTTGCTTTCGGGATGATCCGTGATATATTTGCTTATTCTTTTTGCAATGTTGATAAATAAATAATTCTTTTCAAGCTTGAGATAATTCTCGTTAAGAGCAGGCATTTTTTCATTTCTCCTTTTATTTCTGCAGTCTTTTCACGGATATAACATAACCGTGCCTTATAATTGTATTACAATTTTGAATTTTTAGCAATACAAAATTGCAATTTTTTTGTTTTTGCAACTAAAAAAGCAACCGCAACGGCTTATTGACCTTATGCGGCTGCTTATGTGCTTTTGTTATCTTTTGCTTATGTCGAGATAGGAAACTCTGGAGTGAACGTTTTTGTAAGCAGGTCTTATTATTTTTCCCGAGTTAACAAGCTCCTCCATGCGGTGAGCCGACCAGCCTGCGATCCTTGCGATAGCAAATATCGGTGTGAAAAGCTTTTCGGGAAGATCAAGCATACTGTAAACGAAGCCGCTGTAGAAATCGACGTTTGCGCTGACTCCCTTATAGATGCGGCGCTCTCCTGCAATGACCTCGGGCGCAAGTCTCTCAACCAGCGAATAAAGCCGGAACTCGTCCATTCTTCCCTTTTCCTCCGAAAGCTTTTCAACAAAGCCCTTGAACACTCTTGCTCTCGGGTCTGAGATAGAGTACACTGCATGACCCATTCCATAGATCAGTCCGGTCTTGTCAAAGGCTTCTCCGTGAAGAAGCTTTGTAAGATAATCTCTGACCTCATCCTCGTCATTTATGTCGGAAATATTATTTTTCATATCCTCAAACATTTTGACGACCTTGATGTTCGCTCCGCCATGCTTGGGGCCCTTGAGTGAACCGAGAGCCGCCGCTATTGCCGAATAAGTATCCGTACCCGATGATGTAACAACATGGGTAGTAAATGAAGAGTTGTTTCCTCCGCCGTGCTCGGCATGCAGCACAAGGGACATATCAAGCAGCTTGGCTTCGAGTCTGGTGTATTTTGAATCGGGTCTGAGCATATAGAGGATATTCTCTGCTGTAGAAAGCTCTGACTGCGGAGAATGGATTATCAGGCTTTGGTTTCTGCGGTAGTGGTTATACGCCTGATAGCTGTAAACGGATATTACGGGGAATACCGAAATAAGCTGCAAGCATTGTCTCAGAACATTCGGTATTGAGGTATCGTCAGCCTTGGGATCGTAGGAATACAGAGTAAGAACACATCTTGCAAGGGCGTTCATCATATCGCTGCTCGGCGCCTTGAGAATTACGTCACGGGTAAAATAATGCGGCAGATTCCGGTACTGTGCGATGAGCCTGTTGATCTGCTCAAACTGTGCCTTATCGGGAAGATGACCGAACATGAGAAGATATACTACCTCCTCAAAGCCGAAGCGGTCATCATGTATAAAGCCCCTTACGATATCCTCAACATCAACACCTCTGTAATAGAGCTTTCCGTCACAGGGACGAGTCTCTCCGTTTACCACCTTGCTTGAGCATATCTCGGATATTTCTGTAAGACCTGCAAGCACGCCTTTTCCGTTAATGTCGCGCAGCCCGCGCTTTACATCGTATTTTGTATAAAGGTCCTTTTCGATCCTTCCCTCGGTCATACAAAGCTCACTGAGGCTTTCAAGCTCGGGGGTAATATCGAATAAACCGTCTCTTGACATTTCATCATCTCCGTTTTGTTGGTTTATCGGATCCATACCGGTTTCGGATGACTCTGCATCGGAATGACATTGATCGGCAGTGATCGAAAATACAATACCATTATATCATAAAGCGGCAAAATGTAAATATAGTATCAGGTTTCAATTTTGTAGCATTTTTGTATCAGTATGCTTCATTTCTCGGCCCTATCAAGAGAGCAGCCCTGAACAACATCTCTTGTTTTCAGCTCATGATTCAGCAAATTGAGCACATGTCGTTTATCTCCGCTCCATAGCGGAGCAAGGAGCCGGCTTTTGTCGCCGTCTCCGGTGAGTCGATGTATGACTATATCAGGAGGAAGTACAGCTATCATATCGCACAGCAGGCTGATGTATTCACGCTCTGTCAGAGCTTCAAATTCCTTGCGTCTGTACATCTGTGCAAGGACCGTACCCTCAAGCACATGAAGAAGCTGGAGCTTTATCCCGTCTGCGCCGGACCGCCCCACATATTTCACGGTGTTTATCATATCCTCATGACTTTCATAGGGCAGTCCAGCTATAGTATGGACTATCACATCGGCGCCTATGCTTTTAAGAGAATAAACTGCCTTTTCAAAGCAGCTCAGGTCATAGCCCCTGTTGATGAGAACGGCTGTTTCAGGCTTAGAGGTCTGCAGACCGAGTTCGACCCACAGAGGCTTTATTTTTCTCAGCCGTGAAAGCAGCTCAAGCTTATCCTGTTCAAGACAGTCAGGTCTTGTTGCTATTGACAGCACCTCGATATCCTCACGCATAACAACGGGCATAAAAAGCTTTTCAAGACGACTGACCGGAGCATAGGTATTTGTAAACGCCTGAAAGTAAGCGATATATCCTTCTCCCTCATATTTTGCCCTGACTCTCTGCTTTGCCTGAGCTATCTGTTGTTCAAGCGGCAGACTTCTGTCGGGAGTAAACTCACCCGAACCGCCTGAGCTGCAGAATATACAGCCGCCGTAGGAGACAGTTCCGTCTCTGTTAGGGCAGGTCATGCCGCCGTCCAGCGAGAGCTTGTACAGCTTTTTGTTGAAGGTCTTTTTCAGAAAGCAGTCGAGAGAGTAATATCTTCTGCCGCCCCATATTCCGATCTGTTCTTTTTTTGTCATGGTGTTTTTCCTTTTTATAAAAACAAAGGAGGAAACACATAGTTCCCTCCTTACCGAAAGCTGTGTCAGGTTTTTTCTTATTCCTCGGGAGCAAAATTTTCTTTACCTACACCGCACAGAGGACAGGTCCAATCATCCGGAATATCCTCAAAGGGGGTGTTTTCTGCAATGCCGTGATCGGGATCACCGTTGTAGGGCTCATAAACATAGCCGCAGATCTGACATACATATTTCATAACGGAAAGCCTCCTTTATTTTGATTGCTATCATTATACAATAATACTTGATAATTGTCAAATATTTTTGCTTCATACTGCGCAGTGCCTGCGCTCTCGATTCGCGACCTCGCTCGCTGCGCTCGCTCACTTCGTTAGCATATATAACTTCAAAGCCGCGGTTTCCGGCACGGGACAGCCTTGCATGATTCTCCCTCCGCCGCCGCACGCCGCAGGGCGTGCTTTCCGGCTGCTTCTTTATGAAATTGGTTTTATTCATCTGTCAGCCTTTCCGTGCCTTTTTTTATTACGTTTACACAACTAAGGTCGGCACGGAAAAACATACAGCCGGAGCAGAACTTTTCGGTCTGCTCCGGGCGTTTTTTTCTCCGCAATGATCTTAGTTGAGCATACGCAATAAAAAAAAGCATGGGCGGCTGTTATCTCGTTAATCAGGCAGTTCATTATTCTCCTTTTCAACCATTGAATTCTCGGCCGAATGCTCTATTATTACATCGTGAGCGGGCATTATAAAGCTTATGATGAAGCCCTTGTCGTTGTCAAAGCCGTGATTAAGCTTTATCCCGTCAACAAAGAATGCATAGTCGGTATCTGTGGCACTAAGATCATAATATAGTCTGACCCTGCTCCCTGCTCTGTAGCTGTCCTTTGCTCCCTTATAAAGCTCCTTTTCCCCGCTGTAATCGACCTTATATTTTTTTGCGCCTGTTTTCATGAATTTCAATATCACGAGTATAACCCCTATCACTGCAGCTAAGATCAGCGCTGCTCCGGCTATCAGCATTACAATATTTCCGTCCATTGCTTATATCCTCCCTTTTGTCGTGATCTATTTCGCACGGCTCACACTAAAAAATAAACAGTCCGCTTTTGCTGTCCGTAACGGTTCCCTTTGACGACCTGTACTCGATCATTACCGGTCCGGCAGTAAGCATCTCCCCCGTAGCCTCGTCTTTGCTTCCGAGATAATAACAGTAAAGATAATCCATCGCTCCGGCGGCAAGGTCGTATCTCATGCCCGATACAGTCTTGTACTTTATCAGACCGGCCTCGTCCTTTTTCTCCTCCTCTTCATCAATGAAAACGGGCAGCTCAAAGCCGCTGCTGCTGAAATACAGATAATCCCCGTTCGCAGTCATTTTTTCAGTTTCTGGATCAATAGAAGCCTTAAGTAGCTTTGTTTCAAGCAAAGGCTTTTCCGTCCCGTCAGAAAGCGATCTCCGGAAGAGCGTAGGCGCTTCGTTCTCTCCTCCAAGATAATACAGCACCTTATTCTCCTTGTCAACATAATAGATGAGGCAGAGTTCATCGGACATCAGCACGCTTTCTTTATCGTCGGGTCTGAAGGAATAGAGCCTTCCGCCATTTTTGTCAGATGACTCCGCAATAAAATACAGATCTCCGCCGATGATGTTGAGCTCCCTGATATTTGTGAGCTTCTCCGTGCCCTCCACCTGCTCTGAGCCATTGCCGTCCTTATTCATCCTGAAAAGTCCGCCTCTCCCTTTGTCAGCGCAGGCATAGTATATCTTATCCCCAAGAACTGCTTCGGTGCTGAGCTTTTCTTCTCCGATAAGCTCAAGACTCTTTCCGTCCTTGGAATATCTCATCAGCCTTCCGTCAAGCGGGCTCTTTTCCGGTTCATCATATCCAAGGATACAGTAAATAAAGCCGTCTCCTCCGTCTCTAGCCTGTTCAAGCCTGTCAAACCATAAAGCCTCCTGATCTCCGGACGCAGTTTTAAGATCTCTGCTGTTAAAAAGAGTCCTTCTCTCGGTAAAGGATATGTCGCTTATATCCCACGAAAAGATACCTGTTTCGCCCTTCTGAGTGCCGTAAAGCATATTCTGGTCCGCTACAAGGCCGCAGGGATCGGGTGATACCACGATAGGCTGAGTTGTTTCATAATTTTTGATGTCGAGCAGGTGAAAGGTGTATGAGCCTGTTATCTGGATCAACGCATCATCAGGTGTATAGAAGCTTAGACCGTGCTGCGTAAACAGCACCTTTCTTTGAGTATCATCAACCGATGATGAGACTTCCGCATCGCTTATCTGCTCAGAAGCCTGCGACGGGACACTGCCTTCTGTTTCGTCATTTCGGGAGCAGCCCGATACGCTCAGTGCAAGAGCGAGTGCCGCCGTAAGAAGAAATATACCTTTTTTCATATCAATATCCTCTTTTCAGAAAAGAATAAATACCCCGTCAGATCCTGCATAGATCTGACAGGGTGTAAAATGCTACCTGTTCGATATACTGTAGCGGTATTCCTTTGGCGTCATGTGGAACTTTTTCTTGAATATCCTGTTGAAGTAGGAAAGGTTCGTAATGCCTATGCTTGCCGCCACCTCGGTTATATGCACCCTCGTTGTAAGGAGCAAATTTGAGGCAATGTTCAGCCTGTAGTCGTTAATATATTCAATACAGGTCATGCCCATGTATTTTTTGAAGAATCTCATGAAATAGTGCTTACTCAGGCTCACGGTTCCGGCAAGCTCATCTATGGTGATATTCTTCATGTAATTTTCGTTGATATAGTCGATGATTATTTTGATATTCTTTGTGGTGATATCCCTGATCGACGAGTCTCCCATTTCATTGACAAAAACGTCCTTGAAAAGAATATAGAACAGTCCGTATACCTCCGCCTTGAGCTTTATCTCAAAGCAATCTCCTTTTTCGTCATACACAGATATCATGTTCAACACTCTTTCCTGTATACGGGAATAGTGCGGGTCATCAGGCGTGATAACAACGGGAGATATGAAGCTGTTTTCCGTAAAGGGAACAAAATACTTGATAGAGCAGGCGTCTGTGCTGTTGCCCGTGAGAAGATTCATATTAAAGATTATAGACCTGAAAACAGTTCTCTTGTTTTCAAACTGCCTGAAGGAATGGAGCACCGACGGATTTACAAGGACTATATCACCCTTTATCACATGGTATTCCTCAAAATCCACACACTCTACATATTCTCCCTCTTCAACATATACTATCTCCATTTCATCGTGCCAATGCATTGGAAAGGTAGTATAATAATCCGGCATAACCGTTTTATTGACCACATAAGGCAACAGGAAATCTCCCTTCTGACCTGTTTCCTTCAGACTCATCAGTTCATCGTGCTGCATAGATTTACGACTCCTTAAACAAATACTCAGACCGTCCGTAATTGTTTTCTTCTGACGGCTCTAATCAAAATAATTCCTACAGTAAAAATCATTTTCAATATCTGCTTTTTTCCGGAAATACATGTCAATAATACTATTTTTTGTATTATCCTGTAAATTTTTGTGTTATTGTACCAATTTTTAGCAATTTTTTACGCCGTTTTTTGTTGTCATTTATATTATAGTACCAAATTTTCAATTTGTCAAATACAGAGTTTACGAATAATTAAAATTTAACAATAATCGCAGTTTTAAAATAAACCGATCCGGATTTTTTATTTTTATCTTAAATTGGAAAAAAATGTGTAGCTATTATTCCCATATTATCCATTTTATAAATATAAGAAAATCAGATTCTCCGCTCTGCACGCAAAATCTCAAAAGCATACACAACAGAGTAACGCTTCTGCAAAAGCGGTACTGCGTTTTATTCATTAAGACCTTTTCGGAAAGATGAAAATCCACCATTCATCGCACAAGCTTTGGACAATTAAGATGAAAAATGCATTTCTTACATTACAGAGCTGCATTTTTTCGGAAATATCTCTTGTACGCTCAGATATAATATGTTATAATAAAGCGTCGGAAATTTGCTCATCGTTTATTTGTCGACCCTTCCGCAAAACTTTGCTTTAAAGAAAGGACAGTATGTAAATGTACAAGATAGTCAGAAAGAAGTCTCTGAACCCCACCGTTTCTCTTATGGAGATAGAGGCTCCGCTCATCGCAAAAAAGGCAGAGCCGGGACAGTTCATTATTTTCAGAGCAAAAGAGGACAGCGAGCGTGTTCCTCTTACTATAGCCGATTTTGACCGTGAAAAAGGCACGGTAACGATCATCTATCAGATCGTCGGGGGCTCTACCATGGAGCTTGATACTCTCGAGGAGGGCGAGTGCCTTCACGATTTTGTAGGACCTCTCGGGCGCCCGAGCGAAACCGACGGTCTTAAGAAGGTCGCTGTTATAGGCGGCGGCGTCGGCTGTGCGATCGCTTATCCTATAGCAAAGAAGCTTTCGGCTCTCGGCTGCGAGGTACACAGCGTTGTCGGCTTCAGAAACAAGGATCTTGTAATACTTGAGGATGAATTCAGGGCAGCAAGCAGCGAGCTGCGCATAATGACAGACGACGGAAGCTACGGCACAAAGGGTCTTGTCACCAACGCTCTGGAGGAGCTCATCAAGGAGGGCAATCAGTATGACGAGGTGATTGCAATAGGTCCCCTCATCATGATGAAATTCGTATGCCTGCTTACAAAGAAATACAACATAAAGACTGTAGTAAGCATGAACCCGATTATGATCGACGGCACAGGCATGTGCGGCGGCTGCCGTCTTACCGTGGGCGGAGAAACAAAATTCGCCTGCGTTGACGGTCCCGATTTTGACGGTCACCTTGTAGATTTTGACGAAGCAATGCACAGAGGCACAATGTACAGGGACTTTGAGAAACACGCCCGTGACGAGGCTTGTAATCTTTTAAAACAGGAGGATTGATCAACATGGCTTTTCAGAGAAATATGGATCCTAAAAAATGCCCGATGCCTGTTCAGGATCCCGAGGTAAGAAGAAGCAATTTCAACGAGGTCGCTCTCGGTTATACATACGAAATGGCAGTAAATGAGGCAAGACGCTGTCTCAACTGCAAAAACAAGCCCTGCACAACTGCCTGTCCCGTTTCAATAGACATTCCTGCCTTTATTGAGAGAGTTGCCAACGAGGATATGGAGGGCGCCTTTGAAATAATATCAAGATCAAGCTCACTTCCCGCAGTATGCGGCAGGGTCTGTCCGCAGGAGAACCAGTGCGAGGGCAAGTGCGTAAGAGGCATCAAGGGAGAAAGCGTCGGCATAGGAAGACTTGAAAGATTCGTTGCTGACTACCACAGGGAGCACTGCACCGAAAAGCCTTCCGTTCCCGAGCCGAACGGTCACAAGGTAGCCATCATCGGTGCAGGTCCGAGCGGTCTTACGGCTGCAGGCGATCTTGCAAAGCTCGGCTATAAGGTTACGGTTTACGAGGCTCTTCATCTTGCGGGCGGCGTTCTTGTATATGGTATTCCCGAGTTCCGTCTGCCGAAGATAATCGTGCAGAAGGAGATCGATAACCTCAAGGCTATCGGCGTTGATATTGAAACAAATATGGTAATTGGCAAGGTGCTTACTGTAGACGAGCTTTTTGAAATGGGCAACGAGGCTGTTTATATCGGCAGCGGCGCCGGTCTGCCCAGATTCATGAATATCCCCGGAGAGAGTCTCAAGGGCGTATACTCCGCAAACGAATACCTCACAAGGATCAACCTTATGAAGGCATATAAGAAGGACAGCAAAACACCTATCAAGCACAGCAAAAAGGTCGCTGTTGTCGGCGGCGGAAATGTTGCCATGGACGCTGCAAGATCTGCCAAGAGAATGGGTGCAGAGGAGGTTTACATCGTATACCGCCGCAGCATGGAGGAGCTTCCCGCACGTAAGGAGGAAGTCGAGCACGCTGTTGAGGAGGGTATCATCTTCAAAACACTCACAAATCCCGTTGAGGTGCTCGGTGATGAAAACGGCGAAGTATGCGGCATGAAATGCGTTGAAATGGAGCTTGGCGAGCCTGATGCGAGCGGCAGACGCAGACCTGTTGTTAAGGAAGGCAGCGAGTTTGTTCTTGAAGCTGACACAATGATAATGTCTATCGGAACAAGCCCCAATCCCCTTATCCGCTCCACAACACCGGGTCTTGAGACTAACAAGCACGGCTGTATCGTTACAGACGGAGAGAACGGACTTACAAGCCGCGAGGGAGTTTATGCTGGCGGCGATGCCGTTACAGGCGCTGCAACAGTAATTCTTGCTATGGGAGCAGGAAAAGCTGCTGCAAAGGCTATTGACGAATATATCAAGAGCAAGGGCTGATGATAAGAAACAAAGCGGCTGCCGTGCATAAAATGTGCGGCAGCCCTTTTCATATCTTATTTATTTTTATAGAACCCAAAAGAAAAAGCACC
>ONFW01000060.1 GCA_900317215.1 uncultured Eubacteriales bacterium
GCAGAAATAGTTGAGTTATTGGAAAGCTTGGTCGTCGTTGACGATGCCGTTACCTTGAGAGTAAAGTACTTGGCGACCATATTGTTCTTGGCATCCTTGACTCTGATCTGGATATTAAAGGTACCTGCAGCAGAAGGAGTATAGTAAGCTGTTGCCGATGTGCTGTAGTCCTTGATCGTTGAATAATATGTAGCAGAGCTGTTCTTTGCATAGAATGCATACTGATAGGGTGAGGTTCCGCCTGAGGCTGCGCCCTTGAGCGTTACCTTTGTACCCTTTGTTACAGAGGTAGCTGAAATGCTGGAGCTGTTCTTGAGATCTGATGTTGTAGTTGTCGACTTTACGGTGATCGTAGCCTGAGCCGACTTGCCGTTTGAGGAGGTAGCCTTGATCGTAGCTGTACCTGCGGACTTGCCGGTTACTGTGCCGTTAGATACCGTAGCAACGGAAGTATTGCTTGACGACCATGTTATCGTAGGATCGGTAGCATTTGAGGGAGCTACAGTAGCAGTGAGCTTAACTGTAGAGCCGACATTTACCGATGCGGACGTCTTATCGAGAGATACCGAGGTAACATCTACCGTAGTCTGCTTCTCGATCGTCTTCTGATATCCTGCAGTTGTGTAGTAGCCTCTGTTTACGAAATCAAAGCCGGGCTGCTGAGAAGCAGGCACCTGATTGTTGCCGTCGTTGAAGATGACCTTGATAGTGGAGGAAGCGGGGCTGAATTCATAGTAATACACGTTTCCGCCTGCGGACTTCATTGCCGAGCCAGGCCATACTGCACCTGTTGCGGAATCCGTTGCGCTGTCGTAGATGTATACATTGATACCGTTACCCCAGTCGGAGGGCTTCTCAAAGTAAACGCCGTTTTCGATATAGGTAACAGAAGCGCCCTCTACAGTTACCGTTGCGGTAGATGAAAGACCGTTAGATGTGGTAGCTGTGATAGTGGCTGTGCCCTCGCCTACAGCGGTTACATTGCCCGAGCCGTCAACAGATGCTACCTTATCATTGCTGGATTTCCATGTTACAGACTTGTCTGTTGCCGTTGAAGGAGCGACTGTAGCAGTAAGGCTGCCCGATGCTCCTGCCTTGAGCTTGAGTGTTGAGGGGCTTACCGTCACGCCCGTGGGCTTGACTATGCTTGAGTTGGCCTTTACTGTAACCTTTACGGTTGCCTTAAGGCCGTTGCTTGTTGCTGCTGTTATAGTTGCGGAGCCTGCGCTTACGCCCTTGATGACGCCGCCGCTGACTGTTGCAACTGAGGTATCGCTTGAGCTCCATGTGACCGTCTTGTTTGTAGCGTTTGAGGGAGAAACTGTAGCTGTTACTGTCTCGCTCTCAGCCTCAAGAACGGTAACTGTTGTCTTGTTGACAGAAATATCTGTTGCGGGGATCTTGACAATATCCACTGCCTCGCCGCCGATAACGGAAGATGCGCCGCCGTCGCCAAGGTATGAGCCATTGGGAATAACACGTCCGGGAGCAGGTGTCTTTGCAGTATCGAGTACATATACTCTCATGTTGCCCTTGCCTGAGCAGTTTGCTGTAAGTGTGCCGCCGGATACTGTCTGAGAATCACCTGTTACTGCGTCAACGTATGTGCCGTTCGGGATACCCGAGAAGGTAGCTGAGCCGGAGATCGTAACAAGTGCGAAGCTGTCGGTATTTGCATCTGTATATCTTCTCTTGAATGCAAGACCGCTGCTGCCCGAGCAGCCCTCAGTTGAATACTGTCCCTTTCTGAGTGCGGGAACAGCCTGACGGATTCTGTTAAGGCGCATGATATGCTGTGAAAGAGTTGATTCAAGAGTCGTCTTTGCATTGCCTGATGCTGTATATACGGTGAAGTCGGAGGCATTGATTTCGCCCTCGATCTTATCGCCGTAGTAAGCGCGGCCTGTCTCGCTCAGAGGAGAGTTAGGACCAACGTCTATAGGCTTGCCTGCCTGGAACTCGATCTCACTGCCGTAGAAGATGCAGGGAATTCCTCTGAATGTGAACATGAGCGAGAGGTTCTCGGCCCATGCGTCCGTACCGAAGGTATAACGAACGCTGTTGCATTCATCGGGAGCATAGTCGTGAGAATCAACGTATACCACGTTCCATGTTGAATCGTTGAAATAGGGATCCTCACCGAGAGCGGTCTGGAATGCGCTGTTTGCATTGCTGAAGCTCCAGTGCATCTGGAAGTCGATAACGTCCATGCCTGAACGCTGTGAATAGTCAGGCGTATGGTAGTCGTTTCCGTTAAGGAAAGCGTTCTTGCTGGTCGGCTGGCTTCCGGTATCGGAGTGTGCATTGTAATGCTGCTCTGTAAGAGCGACGTTAGTGTCGGGATCTGTTGTCCACTTGCTCAGCCAGCTGTCATCGTCAGCCCATGTGTAGAATGCACATGAGATAGGCGGAGCGCCGCGGTACCATGTCTCATGACCCTTTGTGCAGACCTCGCCGAACATATAGAACTTATCGCCGCCTGTCTGCTTGAAGGCGGGAACAAAGGTCTTGTTGAGGGTAAGTCTTGAAATATGCTTAACTGTATCCACACGGAACGCATCAACGCCCATGTTGATATAGTTGTTATAGCAGTCGATAAGGTAATTGTAGACCTTGGGACACTCTGTGTTGAGGTCGAAGCAGTCATCATGGAGTGTCATGATCTGGACATTGTAGTTATCCCAGTCACCGCCACCGCAGAATCCGAAATGATGATAGATATTCTCCGGATCCATTGATTTACCGTTCGCAGTAGTCATTTCACTTCTGCCGCCGGCATACTTCTCGTCAGTGATCTTGAGGAGGTTTTTCTCGCCCCAGTTACAGGTGTGGTTGAAAACAACGTCCTGAATGATCTTTATACCCTTCTCATGGCAAGCGTCAATAAGAGTCTGGTATGTAACGCCATTTGATTCATATCTCTTGTCAACGGCGCTGAAATCATAAGCATGATAGCCGTGGTAGTCATAGCCCGAATTGTTTTCGACAACCGGAGTGATCCATATTGCCGTAAAGCCGAGCGCCTTGATATAGTCCAGCTTCTGGATAAGTCCCGCAAAGTCTCCGCGCCATGAAGGATCGTCAGGCAGATTCTTTGCCTTTACATCCTCTGAGGTTGATGTGTTGTTGGTGGAATCTCCGTCGTAGAACCTTGTTGTAATAAGGAAATAGATACTCTCATCACGGAAGTCTGTTCTGGTGTTGGCAAAGATAACTCCTCTGTCCTCGTTTGACAGCGTAGATGCTGCAGCGCTGACAGGAGTTGATGTAATCACGGGCAGTGCAGCCGCACAGGAGAGTGCAGTCATTGCCGAAAGTGACCATGCAACAGCTTTTTTGACGGACTTTCTGAATTTGTCTGAAAAAACGCTCATTGGTCGATCAATCCTTTCTTTGTCTGAATTTCTGCGGACATTAGTGAATAATCCCGTTTTTTCAACCCCCTTCTTTATCAAGAAAGCATCGCTTCGGCAAGGGTCTGAAAAGCCGTTATTTATCTGATTTAATTGTATTACAACGAGTATAATTTGTAAAGTTGTCATTTTGTTCATAAAATGATAACAAAATTTTAAAAAAAATTAACAATTAGTGGTAATATACATATCACACCCTGCCCTGTTCGTTATTATGACGAATTATTGTTTATGCTTTATGGGAAATTAACAAATATATCCATTAAAAATCATCACTTTAAATAACAAGTATATTATTATTTAACTCAATATAGAATCTTTATATGAAATATACATAGGCAAGTGAAAAAACACGACAGAGGCTCAATACCTCTGTCGTGTAATTCCTGTTCAGAATATTACTGTTCCTCCTGACTCTCCTCGGAAATACTTATGCCAACACCGTTGACCTCTACCCCCTCTTCTGCACGGATAAGAACATACTTTGTACCGTTTATTATCCTTGTTTCAAGCAGATAGCTTTTTTCGGGGATCACCTTTATCGTAACATCAGGAGTCTTTACCTCAAACTGCTTCGGGTCAATGATGTTGAGCGGACTGAGCTCAGTTTTTTCTCCGAAGGCGGTGTCATATTTTTCATCAAATGCCGCTATGTTCTCATCTGAGGCTCCGCAGTCCTCCAGCACCCTCTTAACATCCTTCTTTCCCAGAAGCAGAGGCTCCTCCTGCCTGCTGTTTTTGTGCTCGTCTATCATATCCGTGATATGCTCATGAACAGACTGTACAAATTCATAGCTGCACTCCCCCGGGGCTGTTTCGGCAATAAGATTTCTGAAATTATCCCTCTGCTCCTGAGCAGGCATGGGGTATTCAGTATTAAATATCGCCTCGGCGGTCTGCTTGTAATCATCGCCTGCGCTTCTTGTATAGAAAAGCGCATTGTATATATTTGTGCTTCGGTCGTCAAAGGACGGGAACATAAAGCCTGTCTCTGGCGCAGAGATAGCCATATCGGCACCTATGTTCCTGAAGGAGAGATCCTCTGCAAAAAAGCCTATGCCCGTTCTTGTGAGCTTCACGGGACATACGCTGCACAGAACATAGCGGAACATCTCATCGGAATCGTCCGGCATTTCCTCGTCATTCTTTGATTTATTCGGGACGTCATAGCTGTCGCAGCCAAGAAAGATCATATAACAGTCGTCCGTCGGAAAGGATCCGATTATCCTCTCATAAAGCGCATGAAGCGCTTCACTGTCCTCAAGCTCCGAATCACGGAGTCTCATCAGAAGCCTGTGCTCCTCGCTGTCTTCCACCTGAGCATTGCTGAAGCTGATATCTATAAGGTTCCTGCCAAGCCTGCCCGACAGGGTCTTTTTCAATATTTTGAAGAGGTTTTCACTCTCCTCAAGAGATAACATTCCTACTGTCTGGGTAAACTCGGCAGCTATCTCCTTTTTACTGTTTACATAGCAACCCTTTAGTTTGGTGATATTATTCTTATCGTGTTTTATTCTTCTTCTGATCTCTGAGATCTCGTTTTCTGTCATTAATAATACCTCTTTTCTGTATTTTCGCGGCGGAGTGCCTCCGCTGTCGATTCGCGGCGCAGTGACTGCGCTGTCGATTCGCGGCCTCGCTCGCTGCGCTCGCTTACTTCGTAAACATATATTATTTCGGAGCCGCGATTTCCGGCACGGGCAAGGCACAGCCTTGCATGATGCTCCCTCCGCCGCCGCACGCCGCAGGGCGTGCTTTCCGGCTGTTTCTGTGTGAAACAGCGCTTTATATTATTCTGTCAGGCTTTCCGTGCCTGTTATAACAGAATACTCTACGTTTCATGCTCTCCCGTGTGTATCGTAAAACACTAATTTATAAAATGTGAGTGTTTGTGTGTTTCGTGTGTAGATCTGC
>ONFW01000065.1 GCA_900317215.1 uncultured Eubacteriales bacterium
GGTATTTCTATATTACAGCTGCTGTCTTCATAATCTTTGTTATTAAAAGAATTGTGGTAGTATTCCTGCTTTCCGTCGGTTGTGCAGGTTTTAGGTATGCTTTTTATCAAAACGACTGTTTCGACAAACCGGAACTCCTCTCTGTCCGCATATTCTTCAGCGGCAGAACCAGCTGTTCCGTAAATTGTAAAGTCTGACAGCTTCTGTTCTTCTGAGTTTTCAGTGATAGTGTATCCAAACGCATGATCCCCAATAATGACAACACTGTCAGGAATTATGACGCTTACAAGATTATCGCATTGCCGGAAAGCTGAAACTCCTATAGATGTTATACTGTCAGGAATGTTTATACTTGTCAACTCTGTGCACTGTTCAAAAGCAAAGTCTCCGACAGCTGTTACGGTATTGCCGTTTATTAAAGCGGGAATAGTTACATTTTCATCATTTCCAGTATATCTGGTTATAGTGATGAGATCATCTGACAGAGTATATTCAAAGGATTCGTACAGCTCCTCTGCATTTGCGGTGATGCAGCTATAATTGTCTATAAATGGAGCTGTTGTGATTATACTGCCGATCAGAGCTGAACACAGCAGTACAGAAAGAGTTTTTTTAAGTATGTTGTTCATATAATACCTCCGTTGTTAAGTTGTATTTTTCATCGTCAATTATTGCATGATATTTGTCGGATCAAGAAAATAATAAGATAAAACAATTTTAGCATATTTTTAATCCTGATTCAATACATTAATGCGGTGATATTTTTTCGTAATATGGAATATTGTTAGTTATTTACAGATTCTGACTATAAAATTCCGTGAATTTGAAAAGGTAATAAAATTGTAATAAAATTTTCGACATTTTTTAGCTACAAAATCAATATTGTGTGTTATAATATAGGGGAATGTTTTATATATACTCGAAAAGGAGAGGATGTAAAAACGATGGATAGGACCGCAGATTTAATATCTATCAACTTTTTTCCATTGGTCGGTCTTCTGTTTCTGGTATTTTTTATCTGGAGAAATTCACATCTTGACAAAAAGGTAAAAAACAGTTTTTTTACCTTGGCTGGTCTGGTACTTGTCGAACTTATGATATATAATATCGAGAGATATCTTATATCCTTAGGGGGCGGTTATACCGGTCTCCTTACGGTTGTTACATCTCTTGGTTACACTATTCGTCCGTTTATGATGTACTTTTTTATAAAAGTGGTAATAAGAAATGACGAAAGAAAAGCAGTCAAATTTCCGCTGCTTGTTCCGGCTCTGATAAATATAGTGTTTGCGTTCGGACCTTTTATTCCTGTATTGCAGGAATACAGTTTCAGATATAATTTGCATAATGAATTTATCAGGGGACAGCTTGGCTATATGACGCATATCATAATCCTTATATATCTGTGGTTTATGATAATGCTTTCTTACAGTGTGATAAATAAGAAAAGATCGTTTGAAAGATGGATAATTCTCATTATATCTGTTGTCATTCTCCTGAGTATGATGGGGGAGACTATTTTCGGCAGTGCGTCAGTACTGAGATGCTGCATAGTAGGATGTATAATCTTCTACTATATGTTTTTCCAGTCAGAAAGATACCGTGATGATATAATAGAAAAGCACGTTGAACAGATGCAGATGTCGGAAAGGCTGACGGAACAGATGATAACTTCTCTTGCCAGAACGGTGGACGCAAAGGATTCTTACACAAACGGTCATTCTCAGCGTGTTGCAAATTATTCGAGAGAAATAGCAAGGCGGTTGGGAAAGGGAGACAAATTTGTGCGTGAGATCTATTATATGGGTCTGCTGCATGATATAGGCAAGATAGGCGTTCCTGATCACATAATCAGTAAAACAGACAGGCTGACTGATGAGGAGTTCAAAACCATAAAATCTCATCCGGAGATAGGCGCAGAGGTTCTTGAAGATATAACGGAAATGCCCAATCTGTATTACGGCGCGAGATGGCACCATGAAAAATATGACGGCAGCGGATATCCGGATGGTCTGAGAGGAGATCAGATACCGATAGAAGCAAGGATAATTGCTGTTGCAGATGTATATGACGCTATGACGTCAAAGAGAAGCTACCGTGACGTTCTTCCCCAGAATGTGGTAAGAGACGAGCTTGAACGTGCGAAAAGGACGCAGCTTGACCCGTATATTACCAATATAATGCTTGAAATGATAAACGAAGACAAGGATTATAATATGAAGGAAAAGACGGTTGTCAAAGAGGAATACTGAATCAATTAAAAAGCAGAAAAGCCCGTAACAGTTAAATCCGCTGCGGGCTTTTTTCACGTTCGTTGGAACAATTTTATAGATTTTTTTCCAATATTCCGAATGCTTGGCTGTCAATGTATTTCAAAGTTGACAGCATGATTACTTGATTGTTCTCAAA
>ONFW01000139.1 GCA_900317215.1 uncultured Eubacteriales bacterium
CCATGCCGAACACGGAAGTTAAGCTCAATGGTGCCGAAGATACTTGATTGGTGACGATCCGGGAAAATAGGAAGATGCCAACACAAAGAACCGTCCTGACAGGACGGTTTTTTTATACTTGCACATTCGGCTCTCCTCTGAGCGTCTTTGCAGTTATTATTAACTTATGAAAGTATGGTGGAACAGCCTTGCCTATTTCAAACAGAGAGCTAATAGAAAAAAGAAGGACATTTGCGATAATCTCGCACCCGGACGCAGGCAAAACGACCCTTACTGAAAAGCTGCTCCTCTATACGGGAACGATCCAGCTTGCAGGCTCAGTAAAGGGCAAAAAGACAGATAAGCATGCAGTCTCTGACTGGATGGAGATAGAGAAGCAGAGAGGTATCTCTGTCACCTCTTCCGTAATGCAGTTCAATTATAACGGCTATTGCGTCAATATAATCGATACTCCGGGACATCAGGATTTCTCTGAGGATACCTACAGAACTCTGATGGCAGCGGATTCTGCTGTAATGGTCATAGATGCCTCAAAGGGCGTTGAGGCTCAGACCAGAAAGCTTTTCAAGGTCTGCCTGCTGCGTGACATACCGATATTTACCTTTATAAATAAAATGGACAGAGAGGCAAGGAGTCCCTATGATCTTCTGGAGGATATCGAGGAGGTTCTCGGCATACATACCTGTCCGATGAACTGGCCGATCGGCTGCGGAAAGGAATTTAAGGGCGTTTATGAGTTTGCGACCAAAGAGATACTTGCTTTTACCGCAAACAATGGACAGCGTGAGGTCGAAACGGATAAGCTACGTCTTGATGATCCTGCGCTTGATGATAAATTGGGAGAGGATCTTGCTCAGACGCTCAGGGATGATGTTGAGCTTCTTGAAGGAGCGGGAGATCAGCTTGATCTTGACGAGGTTCGTCACGGAAGGCTTACGCCGGTGTTCTTCGGCTCGGCGTTGACGAATTTTGGTGTGGAGCCATTTCTTGCCGATTTTCTGAAAATGACAACACCTCCGCTGCCAAGAAATACCGTGGACGGAGAGGTCGATCCGTTTGAGGACAGCTTTTCTGCCTTCGTATTCAAGATTCAGGCAAACATGAATAAGGCGCACCGTGACAGGATAGCCTTTATGCGCATCTGCTCGGGCAAATACGAAAAGCAGATGGAGGTATATCATGTTCAGGGCGACAAGAAAATGCGTCTTTCCCAACCTCAGCAGCTCATGGCACAGGACAGAGAGGTTATAGATGAGGCGTATGCCGGCGATATCATCGGAGTATTTGACCCGGGCATTTTTTCGATAGGCGATACGGTATGCTCACCGTCAAAAAAAGTGCGCTTTGAGGGTATACCCACCTTTGCGCCCGAGCATTTTGCCCAGGTGCGGCTTAAGGATACAATGAAGAGAAAGCAGTTCGTAAAGGGCATCACACAGATCGCGCAAGAGGGCGCTATCCAGATCTTCCAGAACCTCGGAGGAGGTATGGAGGAGGTAATAGTAGGAGTAGTCGGTGTTCTTCAGTTTGAAGTGCTTGAATACCGCCTTAAGAATGAATATAATGTCGATATCATACTTGAGAATATGCCCTATGAGCTTATACGCTGGATAGACAACGAGGGACTTGATCCGAAAAAGCTCAATCTTACATCGGACACCAAGAGGATCCAGGATCTCAAGGGCAAGCACCTTCTTTTATTCTCGAGCGAATGGAATATTACATGGGCGCTCGAGCACAACAAGGAGCTCATTCTAACAGATTTCAGCAAAAACTGATACACTGTCCCTGCGGAGCAGAAAAGCTCTGCAGGTTTTTTTTTGTTATAATACTAATAGTATATCATTATAAGATAATACAGATTGCAATAATACTACTTGGTGTATAAATATTTAAAAATATATACGAACGGTATAATATCAACAAATAGTATATATGATTGAAGAAAATACAAAATGTAGAACAACTATAAGTATAAAAATATTATATAATACAAAAGGTAGTATACTGTTAGTCGAAAATAATAGAAATAAACAAATAGTATATAATACAAATAGTATAGAATACTATCAGTATTATTTGTGTATGCAAAAGATGAATTTTTAAACGGAGCAGGAGTAAAAATCGTCGTGTTTTGGGAAAAAGAATGGGATTCGGACGAATACTATTATATGGAAATAACTGTGTATTAAGAGCAAATTTACATTGACAATTATATGCAAATGGGATATAATTTATTTGTGCTTTTCAAAAAATATTGTAAATTTTGTAATTTTATTGTATTTTTGCCCAAAGCTTAATGATATCTAACTAAGGAGGAAAACAAACCCATGAAACAGTATCCCGCAAAAAGCATATTCAACATTGCGCTCGCAGGTCACAGCGGCTCAGGCAAGACCTCTCTTGCCGAGGCTATGCTCTATCTCGGAGGAAACTCCGACAGGCTTGGCAAGGTCAGTGACGGAAATACCGTATGTGACTTTGACCCCGAAGAAATAAAGCGAAAGACCTCAGTTCAGGCTTGCGTTGCTCCGGTAGAGTGGAAGGGTAAGAAGATAAACATTCTTGATGCTCCCGGTCTTTTTGATTTTGAAGGCGGTCTGTATGAGGCTGTAAGAGCTGCCGATACAGTGCTTATTACTGTTTCGGGTAAGGACGGCGTATGTGTAGGAACGGAAAAGGCTGTTAAGGCTGCTGATAAGAGAGGTCTTACAAAGGTATTCTTTGTTAACGGTCTGTGCGACGAGAGCGCAAGATTCTATCGCGTGTTCGAGAACCTCAAGGCTTCGTTCGGTCCTTCGGTTTGTCCTGTAGTGGTTCCTTATATTGTGGACGGTCAGGCTGACTGTTATGTCAATCTTCTTGAATATAAGGCATATAAATATATTGACGGCAAGGCGACGGTTGTTCCGATACCGGACATGGGCGACAGGCTCGAGGGTCTGAGAACAGCTATCAACGAGGCTGTTGCAGAAACAAGCGACGAGATGTTTGAAAAATACTTCTCGGGCGAGGAGTTTACTCCCGAGGAGATCATCGTAGGCGTAAGCAAGGGCGTAAAGAGCGGCTCCATAAGTCCTGTATTCTGCGGCGATGCTCTTCTTACCTACGGTGTAGAGCAACTCCTCAACGGCCTTACATGGCTTGCGCCGACAGCGGAGGATAAGTCTGGCGAAACTGCTCTTGACACAGAGGGCAGCTCTGTAGAGCTGAGCGTAAACGATGACGCTATGACGGCTGCTATCGTATTCAAGACCATAGCGGATCCGTTTGTAGGAAAGCTTTCATACTTCAAGGTCGTTTCCGGCAAGGTTTCCTCGGATACTCCGCTTGTAAACATGAGAACGGGCAACAGTGAGCGTATCTCCAAGGTAATGAACATCAGAGGAAAGAAGCTGGAGGACGCTGCATTCATCGGAGCAGGTGATATTGGTGCTGTAGCTAAGCTGTCAGGGACAAACACGGGAGATACACTTTGCGCTCCCGCAAGAAAGGTAGTTCTTGACGGTATAGATTATCCCGCTCCATCACTCACAATGGCTATCGCTCCCAAGACAAAGGGCGATGAGGAAAAGGTCGCTCTCGGAGTTCAGAAGCTCTGCGAGGAGGATCCGACAATAAAATTCGAGTCTAATCATGAGACACATCAGATGATAATAAGCGGTATGGGCGAGCAGCATCTTGACGTGATCGTATCCAAGCTCAAGTCAAAGTATGGCACAGAGGTCGTCCTCTCCAAGCCGAAGGTAGCTTACAGAGAGACTATCAGAAAGCCTGTAAAGGTGCAGGGCAGATATAAGAAGCAGACCGGCGGTCACGGACAGTTCGGTGACGTATGGATCGAGTTCTCGCCCTGTGACAGCGATGATATGATCTTTGAGGAAAGAGTTGTCGGCGGCGCCGTACCGAAGGGCTTCTTCCCTGCGGTAGAAAAGGGACTGAGAGACAGCATCTCAAAGGGACCGCTTGCGGGTTATCCCGTTGTCGGCCTTAAGGCTACTCTCTATGACGGCTCTTATCACCCCGTTGACTCCTCGGAAATGTCCTTCAAGACAGCGGCTTCTCTGGCTTATAAGGCAGGCATGCCGGATGCATCTCCTGTTCTTCTTGAGCCGGTCGGACTGCTGAAGGCTACTGTACCGGATGCTAACATGGGTGATATCATGGGCGAGGTAACAAAGAGAAGAGGCAGAGTTTTAGGAATGAATCCCTCCGAGGATCGTATGCAAACCATTGAAGCCGAGGTGCCTCAGGCTGAGATGAGCGATTTTGCTACATTTATCCGTCAGTGTACACAGGGCAGAGGCTACTTTACGTTCAGCTTTGAACGCTATGAGGAAGCTCCCGCCATGGTTGCTCAGAAGGTCATTGAAGAGGCGTCAAAAGCTTAAAATAATACA
>ONFW01000001.1 GCA_900317215.1 uncultured Eubacteriales bacterium
GTCAATGCCTCCCTTTGCCGCTATGGCAGTGAGATCTCTGCCAAACTTGTCAAGCATTTTGGTGCTGCCGCCCTCTGAGCCTCTTGATGAGCTCTCTCCGCTGCCCTGCTGTTCAAAGCTCTGCTCGCTTCCTCCCTCTCCGAATACCTGCCTGAGCTCATCGGCAACATCGCTGAGACGCACCTTCATCATACCGAGGAACTTGATAGCAAAGCTGTCGGGGTCTGCCGCAAGCGACATGAGAAGATGCTCAGTGCCTACATAACTGTGACCCATCCTTGATGCCTGCATTATCGAGTTTTGCAAAGTCCTCTTTGTACGCGGAGTGAAGTCCTCAGGTGTGAGCCTTGTGGCATCTCCCGTGCCTATGTTTTCTTCTATGAGCCTTGCAAGCTCATCTGCAGAAGCACCGCATTTATCAAGTATCGTAAATGCCGCTCCCTCGCCGCTCAGAAGAAGTCCGAGCAGTATATGCTCACTGCCGACATAGGTATGTCCCATTCGCTGTGCGCTATCTATTGCAAGATTTATCGCTTTGTTTGCTTTTTCCGTAAAGCCGTTGAATTTATACATACTCTTACCTCCCATAGTTCATTCTTTATTCTTTTTAATTCCTTACATATATTTCCACCCTGCACGGCAAACAGCCTTCCGGTCACTTCTTATCGCTGTCCTCAAGCCTGCGGCAGGCCGGTATCTTCTTGCTGCTGAGCGCAGTCTTTACAAGTTCAGCCCTGATATGATCCCTTTCTGCCGGGGTAAGCTTCTTTCCGATATTCTTCATCAGAGTTGCAGGCTGTATCTCTATGAGCAGCCTGTTCAGCGTTTCAAAGTCTATCTCGAAATGTCCAAGCTCAACGCCGAAACGGACATTTGAGAGAAGCTTCATACACTCATTGTTGCTTACGAGCTTTGCATACATCAGTATCCCGTAGGAACGGTAGATATCATCGAGAACATTGATGTTATCCGCAAGCTTTTCTCTGGCGTTTCTCTCCTGAGTGACAAGCTGGAAGGCTATATCGGTGAGATTCTTGATAGCCTCCTTCTCTGTTATACCGAGAGTCACCTGATTGGAAAGCTGATAGATAGCTCCTGTAGGGTCAGTTCCTTCGCCGTAAAGCCCTCTTATAACGATGCCCAGCTTTGAAAGCGATGATGATATCTTATTCATGGCTCCGCTCTCGTATAAAGCGGGAAGATGCAGCATGAGCGACGCCCTCATTCCTGTGCCTATGTTGGTAGGACACTGCGTGAGATAACCAAGCTTTTCGTTGAAGGCAAAATTCAGACTTTCGTCAAGCAGGGTATCTATCTTATCTGCAAGCTCATAAGCCTCATCGAGCTTCATGCCGGAGCTTATGACCTGTATCCTTACATGATCCTCCTCGTTTATCATTATGCTCACAGACTCATCATCAAGAAGGAGAAGTCCTCTGCCCTGTCTTTCCGAAATAAACTCAGGGCTTACGAGGTGTCTCTCAACAAGCGATACTGCCTCCTCCTGCGTAAGCTCGGACATCTGTATATAGCGGAAGCGGTCTGATATTGCCGAATGACCCTCAAGCACAGCCTCCTTTACAATTGAAGCCACCTTCCGTTTCTTTTCATCGCTCAGTCTGCACGGAAACGGATATTCCCTCAGATTTCTCGCAAACCTTATTCTTGTACTTATAACTACATCGCTGACATTTTTTAAGTCGGTGTATTTCTTCTCTGACATAAGGCTCACTCCCTTCATCCGTTAGCGGAATTTTCCGCATTGTTTTTTTCAAGCTCTCTGATCCTGTCTCTGAGCTCGGCTGCCTTTTCAAACTCCTGAGCCTTTATTGCCTGCTCAAGCTCTGTACGGCATCTTGCTATCTCGTTTCTGAGCTTGACTCCTGCTCCTGCTGAATGAGCAAGCTTTCCCGTATGAGACGTTCTCCCGTGTATTCTTCTTACAGAAGGCAGAAGCTCGTCATAAAAGGTATCGTAGCATTCGGCACAGCCAACCTTGCCGCTCTTGGCAATATCCTCAAAGCTGCTTCCGCAAAGCTGACACCGCTTGAGCGCTCTCGGCGAGGGTATTCCCTCCATAAAGCTCCCGAAGAGCTTGTCAAGGTCGAAGCCTGCATCGTCAAGGAAGGAAGCATAGCCGTATTTTTTAGCGCAGTCGCTGCAAAGCATATACTCCTTCAGTTCTCCGTTGTGTATAGTCTTGATGTGTGTGGTTGCCTCTTTCTTTTCGCATGACTGACATAACATAATTATTCCTCCATTCTCTTTATGCGGTATTTCCTTTATTCAGGTCTGCAGCAATACAAGGGTAGCAAGCATATTCTTCATTACCGAGGCTCTGAGCTGATCTCTGATTTCCTGAGGCACGTCCTTATATGCCTTGTCTGACAGAGCGGACGTTATAAGCATCTTTTCATAGCTGTCTATCATTCCCTGTTCAGCCATATTATCGAGTATGGTAGCCGCCGAAGTAAATGATATCCTGCCTCCTATCGAATTAACGATATGCATTATCGCTATCCTTCTGTCCGTGGTAATGCGGGTTATCCTTATATAGCCTCCGCCTCCCCGCCTGCTCTCTACAATATACCCCTGCTCGGGCGTAAATCTTGACGAAATCACATAGTTGATCTGGCTTGGCACGCAGCCGAGTGTTCCTGCAAGCTCATTTCTCTGGATCTCAGCATTTCCGTTGCTTTCATCGAGCATATCCAATATATATCTTGCTACTATATCGCTCATTTTCATCTCTGTCACCTCCTTGTCCGTTTGACCTCCGGTATTCCCCGTCCTCTTTCCGAGACGCCTGCAGAGCTTTCAGGATCCCCGGGTCTCATCTCTGACTTTTCCTGACCTTGTAAGTCAATTATATCCGAATAGTCAGAAAAGGTCAAAGTCAGAATAAGTCAATTTTCTGCTGAAATCTATTACGTACCATGTATTATTCTTTGATATTCTCATTATTTCTAACAATTTCTTTGTATTTTGCCTTTTCAGTTTTCAATCGTCTCAGCTCCTTCCCGAAGCTGAACATTGTATAAGTCTGACCTTCAGGATCATTCTCTGACTATTATCTTGTTGTTGCCTTAAACTGAGCATCCGCTATTCCAAGGTGCAAGCACATTATATGTATTGGAAGGCGGTTATCAAACGGGATCCTTTGCAGTCTTTAAGACAACGGCACAGACGGCTCAGCAACGATGTTATCTTTTGTATGCGGCTGCCTTGACAAAGAAAAAATAATAGTATATAATTGTCATGCAGTCAAGAAAACTCGGGCATATCGGAGTTAGCTGACGTAACCGTCTCATGATCCCCTGTGCCGTTCCTCTCGCTGCAAGCAGCCGATCTGTATTAAATCGGAAGAATACACCTTGCCGGTGTGATGGAACTGGCAGACGTGCGAGACTCAAAATCTCGTGTCCGCAAGGACGTGCGGGTTCGACCCCCGCCACCGGCACTTTCAAAGAGGTCTCTTTTGTCTAACAAGGCAAAAGAGACCTCTTCCTGCATTCCGGTCAAAAACGGGCAGATCACAGGGAGATCAGTCTTCGGAGCGAGTGATATGCATCGGGGTACAGTTTTTGCTTTCAAAGGCAAAGCTGCCCGAAAACGCTGCTGTAGAGTTTACATTTCTTTGCTCTGCTAAGAACGAGCAAAAGAACATAAGGCAGCGGAAACAGTAATAGTAAAGCGTTTGAAACAGAAAATTAGGGCGTTATTCTTGACAGTGATGTGCAAATATGATAGAATTAGTTATATTATTAATTGAATTCTATTGAAAGGGAGAATATATTATGTCAAAAAAGAAAAATTTTGCAGAAGATACCGCCCCCGAGACCCTCGAAGAGATCACCTCCGAGGAAGCTCCCGCCGAGGATGCTGTTGTTGAAACCGTTGAAGCTGCAGCCGAAAAGCCTGCTGAGGAGACTGCTGCAGAGCCCGCTGAAGATATTGCAGACGATGCTGCAGAATGCGCCGATGAGCCTGCTGCAGGTGAGGAATCAGTTGAGACCGAGGAGGACAAGAACCTTTTTGCTCTCGTTGCTAAAATAGTTGAAAAGCTCAAGGCTAAGTTTTCTGAGGGAAAGAGCTGCTGCAAGTGCGAGGCAGACGATGAGAACGGAGACAATGATGACGCTATTTCTATGGAGAGCGACGATATAATTCTTGACGATGACATTATTGCCGAGCTCAGAGAGCAGGAGAGAAAAGAACAGTTCAAAAAGAAGGTTCTTATCGCCTGCGCAGGAATAGCATCAGCTATATTCATCATATCACTCATTGTAAAGGCATGCAAAAAGGACAAAAAATAATTCATAGCATTAAAAAGCCGAAGCCCTGTGAATTGCAGGACTTCGGCTTTTTCAAGGTATTTTGCAATATTCGTGATTTGTTCTGTCGATTAAAGACAACACCGTGCAAAGACCTGCGGCAGCTCATAATCAGCGCTGCTGCAGGTCTTTTTTTATTTGATATCTTTTTTTGAGGCACGCCTGTCTATCGCATAAAAAAGCGGAAGTCCCAGAACAAAAAGCACCGCAAGTTCTCCCAGAGCCACAAGACCGCCCTGTATCAGAAAATCGACAGGATCAAAGCTGAAGCTGTTGACAAAAAAGAAGTCTATCTCAAAGCCTACAAAAATAGCGTTCATTAGCGCAGGCATCAATAATGCCGGTATAGGCAGCCTGAACAGCTTTACATTCCTCAGCGCCCTCATCAGAAGAGCCGCAAAAAAGCTTGCAAGCGACCCGAATATCATATCGAACGGTCCGAGGGCAGCAACAGAGCTGATATTTGCAATGACACAGCCTAAGGTAAGACCCGGCACAGCCGCAGGCGTGAACATAGCAAGCACCGTCATCGCCTCTGACAGCCTGAACTGCACCGCCATTGACGCCGACCCGGGCAGAAGAACATTCTGCATTATCGTGAGAATCGCATAAAGTGCCGCTATTACCGCAGCCTGAGCCATGTATTTTGCAGGCATGTTTTTATTTTTCTTAATCATCGAACTTCATCTCATACCAAAGCAGGAAGGCATATATCGCATAGATACGTCCCCATACTGTTTCATCGCCCTCAAGAAAGCCCTTCCACAGAGCCTTCATCTCGTCCTGATCGAAGAATTTCTGCGAGGCTTTGCCGAAAAGCTTTTCAGCGACAGGCTTATTGTATTTTTCATCTGCCAGCCATTTGCGTATCGGCACGGGGAAGCCCACCTTTTTGCGGAAGGCAACCTCATCGGGAAGTATGCTGCTCGCAGCAAGTCTGAAAACATACTTGTTCTGATCATTCATGAATTTATATCCGGCAGGTATCCTTCTTGCCACATTGAAAAGACGAATATCACTGAACGGCGTGTGAAGCTCAACTCCGCAGGCAGTGCTGGTGCGGTCGGTATTGAGATAGATATCTCCCTCGAGCCACAGCGAAATATCCACCGTGAGTTTTTTTGCAAGCTCGTCCCTGTCCTGCACCTCTTTCCAATAAGGTTCTACTGGCTCAGCAGCTCTCAGGCTGAGATCCGGCTCAAGCATGATAGCTCTGACATACTCCTCCGACATGATATGTGAACAGGTAAGATATGTCCACGAGGGGTCAAGCTGTCTCTTATGTGCATTGTAGCCCCCGAAAAACTCATCAATACCCTCTCCCGAATACACCACCCTTGTCTTTTTGCTGACAGAGGCGCAGCCGAGAGAGAACGCAACAGCGGAGGCGTCTCCGAGCGGCTGACCCATTTTATCCATAACCTCGGGGATACGCTCAAAGTATTCCTCAGGGCTTATCATTTTCACCGAAAAGCCCTTTCCGAGTATCTCAGCCGTACGGCGGGCAAGCTCGGATTCATCAAAGCCTGCTTCAACATAGCCCACAGTATTTGCGCAGGCTGCATCGCTTGCTGCAAGAAGATAGGAAGAATCCACTCCTCCCGAAAGGAATGACTCCTTGTAAGGGACCTGTGAATCCTCTTTTTCTTCTGTAAGGATCTCGTTGATAATATTTTGTATTTCCTCAGCCCATTCCTCTGCGGTTTTTGAATTATCCGGCTCAAAAACAGGCGCCCAATAACGAACGACCTTCACAGAGCTTCCGTCCCATTCCGCATAATGGCCGGGCATAAGCTTGCTGATCCCCTCATAGAAGGTCTCGCTGCCAATGGGAAACCCGTAAAAAAGATACTGCTGGAGCATACGTCTGTTGAGGCGCTTACAATAGCGGCTGTCCGAAGCAAGCTCGTTGATATCGCCCGAGCAGAGAAATTCACCGTCTGCAACGGTATAAAACATCTGCTTCTGCCCTACCTGATCCCTTATGCAGTAGGTCTTGTTCTCCCCCTCATCACGAAGAGCGAAAGCAAACATTCCGCAAAGCTTATTCATCATGTCAAGCTTCCATTTTTTGTAGGCGGCTATCAGCAGCGCTCTTTCTCTGTCCTCTCTTGTCATATCAAGGGGCAGACCGAGCTGATGACAGAGGCTTTTCCAATTTCGGATATATCCGCTGAAATAAGAGATTTTTACATTTTCTTCATTATTTGACATTCTGATACCCTCTTTGTCGATTTTTGTAAAAATTATATCATCTTAACGCTCATCGGTCAATACCAACCTTTCCTGTGGCTAACGGCGGGGAGCCCCTTTTCCGGCGAAAAAGGCTCCCCCCGCAGGATAAAATCCGGAAGATTTACTTGTAAAAAAGCGTAGCATAGTATATAATGGGATCAATAATTATCTTTCAGGAAGGTGTTTATTACGAAGATCACAGATATTCTCAACAGCCGCAGCATGTCCCTTTCCTTTGAGGTATTCCCTCCCAAAAAGGAAACAAGCTTTGACAGCGTCAAGGAAGCTACCGAAAAGATCGCATCCTTCAAGCCGTCTTTTATGAGCGTTACATACGGTGCAGGCGGCGGTACAAGCCGTTATACCCTTGATATTGCAAAAAATATCAAGGAGACCTTCGGCGTTCCTACCCTTGCACATCTTACCTGCGTGTCTTCAAGCAAGGACACCGTTCATAACCAGATCTGTGCAATGAAGGACGCAGGCATAATGAATATTATGGCTCTCAGAGGCGACCTTACACCCGAGCTTGAAAAAACCGACCGTTCCAAATGGGATTACCGCTATGCGGTAGAGCTTATAAGAGAGCTGAAAAATACCGATCATGACTTCTGTATAGGAGCTGCCTGCTATCCCGAGATCCACCCTGAAAGCGTGAATCAGAAGGAGGATATCCTGCATCTGAAAGAAAAGGTAGATGCCGGCGCAGATTTTCTTACCACTCAGATGGTATTCGACAACAATCTTTTCTACAATTTCATGTATAAGCTCAGAGAGGCAGGGGTATTCGTACCCGTCATTCCTGGCATTATGCCGATCACAAACGCCAATCAGGTCGAGAGGGCGATAAAGCTCTCCGGCTCCTTCATGCCTCAGCGCTTCAAAAGCCTTGTGGATTATTTCGGTCAGGATCCTGCCGCTATGAAGCAGGCTGGAATTGCCTACGCTACCGATCAGATAATCGACCTTTACGCAAACGGGATAACCAATGTTCATGTTTATTCGATGAACAAGCCTGATGTTGCAAAAGCAATATCCGACAATCTCTCGGATATTCTTGGCAAGGACTTCAATCGCTGAGCCACACAAAAAAGATGGACTCCTGCACACAGAAAATGCAGGAGTCCTGTTTAATTGACGAACATTCTGTTACATACCGCCCGAGAGCGTGTAGAGAAGTATCGAGAATACTCCGAGAATCATCATAATGCATAATATCAGGCTTACTACCCTGATGACAGTCTTTCGTTTTTTGAACATCAATTTCATCTCCGTTCCGCAGCACTTCTTATATTCTGCTGTTATCTGTTTTCTTGTAAAGGTAATAGGTGTTGTAGCTGTTCCGGTGAGCCTCAAAGCTCTGTGAGCATACAAGCTCATAATTGCTGAAATTATATCTGGTATTGCAGGTTATCACATAATCGACCATACCTGCCGCAAGGTAGCTGTCCTGCTCGTCAAGTGCATAGGGTATGTTGAGTCCGCAGAAAAACCGGCAATTAGGCAGTATCTCCGCTGTCGTATAAAAGCCTCCGTCAAGGAATTTGTAGTTCAGCAGAGTGGCGTTCTCGGTCTGTGAGATGATCTCGCTGAAGCTGTACTGCGGGAGCTGACTCCTGCAATAGCTCATCATGTAGGTGTTCGGGCTTATAAAGAATACAGCTCCAAGACTGACCACGGCTACAGCAGATGAGGAAAGCGCACTGAAGCTCCTTTTTTCGGTGAGCCTGACCATTTTGGGAATGAGACTTATGAGCTTTGCAGCTAAAACAACTCCCAGCGGAATAAACACCGCAAGTATCAGAGAGTAGTACGTATATCTTCTTCCTCCGGCATATATCAGCAGATAAGAAGCCGCAAGGGAGGAAATAACAAAGACGAACACTCTTTTTGAACGTATAAAGGCATATACAATTCCTGAGATGATAATACCGCAGGCAACTCCGAAGCTGTAAAGACAGCTCTTTGTACCTTCATGGATATTCATCAGCAGTCCTAAGAATTTATCCTCGACCTCTCTGACAGGATAAATGAACATATTGCAGTAGAAATAAACCTCAAACAGATCCTCAGCAGCATCATTTATCAGAAAATAGAATAGAACGGGCATTGCCGTGATAAACTCTCCGAGAATGAGGAAAATGAAGAAGAAGATAAGCTCCTTGTGCCATTTCCTGTAGAGATAGAAAAACACCATGAAAACACCGCAGCCAAGATAAAAACCGAGAAGGGAAAACTTGATCCACAGTACGACCCCGGAGGTGATGCCTGTTATCAGCCATTCACGTTTTCTGACAGGATTGTCGGTAACTATCGACTTAAGCCCGACAAAAAAGCCGTAGGCTAACATCGGCAGACACAGCTCTTCAGCCGAGCCGCCCTGCTCAAAGGCAGGAGAAGCGTAGATCGCTATCGAGGCAACGGGAAGCAGCAGAACCGCTTTTTTATCACAGAAAAGAGTGATCGTTTTTGCCGAAAAATACAAAAACGCAAAGGAGGCGGCTATCTCGATCAGATAGGCTCCAAAAAAGGTGTTTCCCGAAATAAGGTATGCGACAGAGTAAATAAAATACAGCAGCGGTCCCTTTTGCTCAAAAATATCTCTGTACATCACCTGTCCGTTAGCAACAGACTTGCCCACTGTAAAAAAGCAGTTTGCGTCGTCCCAGGTATTCATAGGATAGAGCGGAGAGGATTTTGAGCATATTGTGATGACCGCAGCAGAAAAAATCAAAAGAAAGGCTGCATAAAAGCCCCCCAGCCTTTGGTCTTGAGGGGAAACCGGGTTCTGCAAGGAAAGAAAGAGCTTTTTCTTCTTACTCAATTTGATCTCTCCCTAACATGTAGAATATGCTACGGCAGTCTATGCCGTATTTGCCGGACATCTTGTATTCATACTTTTATCATTTTATAGCTATATGTCGATTATGTCAAGTATAACAGACATTTCTTTTGACTTTGCGGAATTATTCTACATTTATTATGCAATATATACTGATTTTAAGAAAATTTATTGACAAAAAAACCATTTTGAAGGATAATGATAGTGTATTACCAAATACGCAGCGTTAAGACAAAATTGAAAGGGTGGATAATCAATGGGCAGCACAATAGCTCAGAAAATAATCAAAGCGCATCTTCTCAGCGGAGAAATGACGGTTGGCAGTGAGGTAGGGATCAGAATAGATCAGACTCTCACGCAGGACGCTACCGGCACTATGGCATATCTTGAATTTGAGGCTATCGGAGTTCCGAGAGTCAAAACAGAGAAGAGCGTTGCTTATATCGACCACAACACCTTACAGACAGGCTTTGAAAACGCAGACGACCACAGATTTATTCAATCCGTCTGCAAAAAGCACGGAATATATTTTTCCAGACCCGGCAACGGTATCTGTCATCAGGTACATCTTGAGCGCTTCGGCAAGCCCGGCAAGACCCTTATCGGCTCCGACAGCCATACTCCTACAGGAGGCGGCATAGGTATGCTTGCCATAGGCGCAGGCGGTCTTGATGTGGCTGTTGCCATGGGCGGCGGCGCTTATTATATCTCCATGCCTAAAATGGTAAGGATAAATCTCACAGGCAGGCTCAGCCCATGGGTATCCGCAAAGGATATCATTCTTGAGGTGCTTCGCATAATGTCCGTAAAGGGCGGCGTAGGCAAGATAATCGAGTACGGCGGAGAGGGCGTAAAAACTCTTACCGTTCCCGAGAGGGCTACAATAACAAATATGGGCGCCGAGCTGGGAGCCACCACCTCTGTTTTCCCCTCCGACGAGATAACCAGAGAATTCATGAAGGCTCAGGGACGCGAAGAGGACTGGAGCGAGCTATCCTCAGATGAGGACGCAGTTTTCGATGAGGTGATAAATATAGATCTCTCAAAGCTTGTTCCCATGGCAGCCTGTCCTCACAGCCCCGACAACGTGAAGACCATTGAGGAGATCGGTCCTCAAAAGATAGATCAGGTCTGCATAGGCTCCTGCACTAACTCCTCATACCTCGACCTTATGAGAGTTGCATCCATACTCAAGGGAAAGACCGTTCATCCCGATGTGAGCCTTGCTATAGCTCCCGGCTCAAAGCAGGTATACAATATGCTCGCAAAGAACGGAGCTCTTGCCGATATCATAGAGGCAGGAGCAAGGATACTTGAATGTGCCTGCGGCCCGTGTATAGGCATGGGACAGTCTCCCAACAGCAGCGGCATTTCCCTGCGTACCTTCAACCGTAATTTTGAAGGAAGAAGCGGCACTAAGGATGGTCAGATCTATCTTGTAAGCCCTGAGACAGCCGCCGCATCTGCTCTTGCAGGTGTATTCACAGACCCGAGAACTCTCGGCGAGGCTGTTGATATCCCTCTGCCCGAAAAATTCGACTACAATGACAACATGGTGATAGCTCCCGCTCCCGAGGAGGAAATGGACAAAGTTGAGATACTCAGAGGCCCCAACATAAAACCCTATCCCGAGACCTCTCCTCTTGCAGCAGACATCAACGCACGCTGCTCGCTCAAGGTAGGTGACAATATCACTACCGACCATATCATGCCCGCAGGAGCAAAGATACTTCCCCTGCGCTCGAATATACCTGCCATTTCGCAGCACTGCTTCACGGTTTGCGACAAGGACTTTCCGGCAAGATCAAAGGCCTACGGCAAAAGCATCATCGTGGGCGGCGTAAACTACGGTCAGGGCTCCTCCCGTGAGCACGCAGCGCTTGCTCCCCTCTATCTCGGCATCAAGGCTGTCGTTGTTAAATCCTTTGCCCGTATCCACCGCGCAAACCTCATCAACGCAGGAATACTGCCTCTTACCTTTGTCGACCCCTCCGATTACGACAACATTCAGCAGGGCGACGAGCTCTCTCTGCCCAATGTCCGCAAAATGATCTCGGCAGGCAAGGTACATCTTTTACTCATCAATAAAACTCAGGGCAAGGAGATACCTGTTCTCTGTGAGCTCTCCGGCAGAACAAAGGACATCATACTCGCCGGCGGTCTGCTTGACTATACAAGGAACTCAAAGTAAGAATCCCAAATAGAACAGCGCAGGATACCCGGTATCTCAGCGCTGTTCCTTCCACCTATCAATCTGTTCCGGAAGGAGAGGTCAGAATGAGCTTTTGTCATAGATGCGGCACAAAGTTGAGCAGCGAATGTCTTTTCTGCATCAACTGCGGCGCAAAAGTGCTCACCATGGAGGATATCGAAAGAGAGGTCTCCGCTCCGGCGCCTGCCGCCAATGAAAACGATTATACTGCAGACACCGTTATTATTGTTTCCGAAGCAGACAAGAGCAGTGAGAACAGCACTGCTGCACCGGCTGACGACGATATCCGGATCACCCTTGATAATTCCTGGGAAATGTATGATGACGAGCTGGACAGCGAGGAATTTGACAGGAACAGCAGCACAGAAGACATAAAGGACGACCGGAACTCAGATTATGACTATCTGGAGGATGACGATGATATCATCATCTTTACCGAAGCCGAAGAAAGCGTTCCTGACACTCCGGCGCTGTCACCTCTGTGCAACACCCACCCCGAAAGAAATGTTTTCTCCTCCTCTCAGTATCGTTATCTTCAGGGGCTTAAATACTGGTCATATAACGGCGTCCTGTATTATGCAAATTCTTCAAATGACGAGATATGGCAGATAGAGGACGAAAAGAATATCCTCACCCGCAAGATAGGGCTGAAAAAGAAGCTGAAAAGGAACGAGGAAATAATCTCCATGTTTGTCAATGAGACAGGCATATATGTTATAACCGTAAAGTATATAACCCGCAGCGGAGAGGAATACTCCCAGTTCAAAATGCTGAGGATAGGACATGACGGCGAATATAAATCCGGATATTCCCTCGGCACTACAAGAAGGTCGTTTACAGCCGCATATATGAACAGGGATACCCTTTATTTCAGCATAAACAACAAGCTTGTCGAATACCGCTTTGTAAGCTGCTCGGAATATGAGCTTGTAAAAAGAAGCTCCCGCTCGGATTTCAGCATTTCAGCCGTATACGCCTCTGATAACTTCGTTGTTTTCAATGATGAGAATTATGACAAGAACGACGAACGCTACGGCTGGACCTTATATAACAAGAACAACGATGAGACCACCTATCTTGAAAAGCATTTTTCGATCGACCCGTGGAAAAACGAGGGCCTGAAAATAGGCTTTTTTGATATGCAGAAGGAGCTTGTCTGGCTTTATGACAAGGTCGCAATGACCATGCAGGCTTATTCGTTGAAGACCCTTGCTCCTGCCGATGAGAAGATATGGCATTTTGCCGATATGGAATGGACCTCATCGGGCCGTCTTTATTTTGACGGCGAGGTTCTCTATTCTGCACCTGCTTACTATAAGATGTTCGCTTATAATTCAGAAGGCGGCAAATTCACATGGCTCGACGAGCTTCACGGCTGCTGCGAGGTTTTTCAGGTGCTCAACGACCGCATACATATCAATACCGAGGGCTGCTATTCTCCCACACTGGTATATCCCAAAACTGCAGAAAAGCAGAATTCGCTTTACAAGAGTCCCTTTGATCTTTCACAATAATAGTATAAAGAAGGTAATGTTTTATGGAAAAGATAAAAATGACTACCCCTCTCGTTGAAATGGACGGAGACGAGATGACCAGAATAATCTGGAAAATGATAAAGGACGAGCTTATTCTTCCCTATGTCGAGCTTAAGACGGAATACTACGATCTCGGACTTGAGAACAGGGAAAGAACAAAGGATCAGGTCACTATTGACAGTGCCGAGGCCACAAAAAAATACGGAGTCGCTGTAAAATGCGCTACAATAACACCTAATGCAGAGAGAGTCAAGGAGTATAATCTCTCTCAGATGTGGAAGTCCCCGAACGGAACTATCAGAGCCATTCTTGACGGCACCGTTTTCAGAACGCCTATCGTTGTAAAGGGCATAACACCCTATATCCCTACATGGACGAAGCCTATCACCATTGCCCGTCATGCTTACGGCGATGTATACAAGAACACTGAAATGACAGTTGCGGACGGCAGCAGGGCTGAGCTTGTCGTTACCGATAAGGACGGCAGAGAAACACGTCAGCTTATACATGAGTTCAAGGGCTCTGACGGTATCATTCAGGGGCTTCATAATATTGACAAGAGCATCGGCAGCTTTGCAAGAGCCTGCTTTAACTTTGCTCTCGACAAAAAACAGGATCTCTGGTTTGCTACCAAGGACACCATTTCCAAAAAGTACGACCACCGCTTCAAGGATATCTTCAATGAGATATTTGAAAACGAATATAAGGATAAGTTTGCACAGGCTGGCATCACATATTTCTACACCCTCATTGACGACGCTGTTGCAAGAGTCATACGCTCGGAGGGCGGTTATATCTGGGCATGCAAGAACTATGACGGCGACGTTATGTCTGACATGGTAGCAACAGCCTTCGGCTCCCTCGCCATGATGACCTCTGTCCTTGTATCTCCCGACGGAGTGTATGAGTTTGAGGCTGCTCACGGAACTGTACAGCGTCATTATTACAAATACCTCAAGGGCGAGACGACCTCCACAAACTCTGTTGCAACTCTGTTTGCATGGACCGGCGCTCTCCGAAAGAGAGGACAGCTCGATGACCTTCCCCTGCTTTCGGACTTTGCCGACAAGCTTGAGCAGGCTACAGTATCTACTATCGAGGACGGAATTATGACAGGCGACCTTGCAGCTCTCTCAACTCTCGAGAATAAAACAAAGGTCGATACAGAGACCTTCCTCAAGGAGATAAACAAACGTCTCTCCGCCATGATGAGCTGACAAACGAACATGCTCGGGACAAGCTTCTGTTTTTTCTGAATTTTCCGTATATCTCCTTTCTTCTGTGTTCCTGTAAGTTGAATGTGAGAGATACTTGATTTCATTTTTCATGTTAAAAACCTCCTTATGTTTTGGTAACGCGGTTTCCAAGCCTTTACCAATATCATAAGGAGGTTATTCATTTTGCTTTTTTCTCATTCTAAAGCTCTTTTTATCTACCCTCGGCTGAGCAGAGGGGTATTCAAGCTAAAGAACCCAACAAAAATGCGGATGCATTTCTGCATCCGCACATGTCGATTCGGCTTATTATCTTCCAAGGTACATAATTTTGGCTGCCTGCTCGCCTACCATTGCGCTGTCAAACCAAAGCTTGCCGTCCCTGAGTGTAAGGACCATAGGGCTTGAGCCTGAAACATCAGAAGTAAGTGTGATCTTGTCTCCACTCTGTGTCCATTTTGCTATTCCTCCGCCTGAAGCGTTAGAAACGCCTGTTGCTGAGAAAACGCCGTTTACGGAAGCAGTGCCGTCTGCATTAAAGGTGATAGAGAGCTTCATCTGTGCAAGATACGCCTCTGTTGCCGAAGCCTCTTCTGCTGTCATTGACGGAAACTGTGAGCGGTCGTACTGGATGTTCCATGTTCCGCCGACAATACCGCTTCCGCTTCCTCCGCCGCTGCAGGCTGCACAGGCAAGGATCATAAGCATGGCAAGTGCTGCGGATAAAACGATTTTTAATGCTTTTTTCATAATTAATGTCTCCTTTGTTTTATACTCTTACAAGACAGACGTATTTCTGAGAATCAGAATACAGCTTTCCGTCCTTATGGGTAAAGGTTACGCTGCCCACACTGCCGAGAGCTCCTGTAGGATCAATAATCGTGACCTTATCACCCTCGACAGACCATGATCCCTCCATGGATTTGCTGTCTGATCCGACATTTGCGGAGATCTGGACCTTACCCTCTGATTTAAACTCAAGCTTACCGTCCATGGCGTCAACAATAGGTCCGTAGATCTGTGTCTGCTGATATGTGATATCCCGATCATTCAGGGCGATCTTCCAGTTGCCGTTAAGATTCAACTCGTTTTTGCTGTCACCTCCGCTGCAGCCGGAAATAGTCAGCAGTATCAGTGATGCAACACACAGTGCGGCAAGAAATCCGAAAAGCTTTTTCATATTCTCAGTCCTCTCTTAACCTCATTTTAGTTATTCTTTAACTTACTGCTTTACAAAAGGCATCATTTCCTGATTCTCTACTATAAGCTTGCCGTCCTTAAGAACGAACTCTCCGGAACCGCTTTCAGCAGATGCCGCTGAAGCTTCTCCCATACCTGTGGGATCCAGGTTGACTTCTCCCGTCAACTCAGAGATGATGACCTTGTCGCCCTCTCTCTTCCATTTGCCAACTCCCTTCTGAGGCCCACTGCTTTCAGAAGACGCCGCAGAGCCAAGCAAAGATGACATATCCGGCATCGTCACAGAAACGTTGACCGTGCCGTCTCCGTTGAACTGTAAAAGCATCTCCATGCTGCTCAGCATTGACTTATATAGCTCAACATAAGCCTTCATATCCTCGGGGACCTTTGTCTCGTCAAACTGCATTTTCCATGTACCGACGATCTCATTTGCGCCTGTGCCGAGAGTTGCATCAACATTTGTGCCGGCTGCGGTGCCTCCGTTATTGCTGCCGCTCGTGCCTCCGTTATTGCCGCAGGCTGCTGTTGAGAATACCATAACCGTGGCAAGTGATGCAACAAGAATTGCTTTCAAGATTTTTTTCATAATAATCTCCTTTCGGTATATACCTGAAAAATTTAACGGAAAACATATATAATGATCTCCGTTATTACCTTTATAATACAATAAAACGAGATGCCTGTCAATAAATATTGGTTTATTTTACTATTGTTTTGTTACGGCATTATCCCACAGTGCAAAATAAGCCGAGAGCCTCACGGCAGGATCAGCCGGTAAGGACCATGTCCTCCTCTGCTGCAGTAATGAAGAGATCGGCACAGATAGCGCAGGACAGCGAAAAATGCTCCTGCTCCTCGTTGTAGATCTCAAGCTCGTAGCCGTTGCCATATCTGGTCCAGCATTTTTTCTGAGTCATGACAGGGCTTTTGTCAACGTCATAGAGAGAAAACCTGCCGGAAGAGAGATCTCCTGCAAATCTGTAGGTGCTGCCGTAGATCCTGAAGGAAAAGCAGGGTCTGAGATTAGGCATCAGGATATAAAAGCCCGTACTGCAGCGCACCGTAAAATATCTGACAAAAATAGCTTTATTATATATTTCCGCCACAGCCTTGCCTGAGACTTGCCTGATTATAAGCTGCTGCTTCTGACGCTCGGTCAGGAGGGATACCGAATATTTCATAGCTCCGAGCCCGTCATAGACCTCAAAGCCTCCCCCGTCTGCGGAGATATCTCTTTTAATATATAGCTTCATAGGCTCCTCCCTGCTCCGGTATTCACTGCATAAAGGCGTTATCTGCTGCGGACATAGGGATATGCGCTATTCTTGACACGTCCTCCGCCGTAAAGCATTCAAGACCTTCAAGCTCGCTGGTCTCGGCAAGCATAAGCAACCATGCTGCAAAGCTGTCCGCCTCCCTTTCGTACTTTGAAACACAAAATCCCGTATTCAGACTCAGCTCAAGGGAATTAGTCCCGTTGTGCATAACTATATGTCCCAGCTCATGCGCTTTTGTAAAACGCTTTCTGTAGTATTCAAGCGACTTGTTCAAAACTATGAAGCTTATCCCGCTCATCCTCACCGTAAAGCCGTTCACTCTCTCGGGAAGCTCCTGCTCGAGAGTGATTATCCCCATTTTCTCACAGATAAGATCCGGCTCAGAGGTATGAAGCTCTGCGATAAGCTCTCTGACTGCCTGTTCGGTCTTATTCATAAAAGTCTCCCCTCAGCCGCCCTCTGCGGCTTTTTTATGCTGCTGCCTTGCTATCGCCGCCACTACCTTGATCGCATCTATGATTTTCATTCTGTCCTCGTTATTCAGAGGAACACCGTCAAACATCAGACCGTCCTGTACGGTCAGTCTCCTTGTAAACTCATCAAAGACCTCAGACACCTCAACTCCCTCACGGTCGAGTTCTTTATCTGCACCGATAAAATAATCTCCCGTAACGCCAAAAAGCTCACACAGTCTTCCGAGTATCCTGCTGTCAGGCTCTCTCCTGTCCTGCTCATACATTCCCACAGCAGAAGGAGACACTCCGAGCCTTGATGCAAGCTCAGACTGTGTAAGTCCGTTTTTTTTGCGGAGCTGCTTTATCCTTGCGCCCAATGTCATTATAATTCCTCCTTGAATAACGTCCGCTGTCTTCGATCATGCAGTGTCATGATTTACTCAGATTATACCACACGATAAGTGTAATTTCAAGAGGGTTTATGATATATTTTACAAAAAGCGAAAATTTGTTCTTTTTTCGGTACAATCGAACATTTGTTTGTATTTTCTATTGATTTTTCAGAAAAACAGGGTATAATTATATTCAGAAGGGGTAAGCTCGCGCCGATATCCGTCGTATAACAGCGATTTCAGGATAAGACGGCAAAAATACCCTTTATATTTTTATTAAATTGTTACACATTATGTGTAGAAAGAGAGGGAAACAATGACTTATCAGGAATGGGCGGACGAATACACCGACAGCGCAGTCAAGCTCAGGAACAGGATAGCTGCACTGAAAGAAGAGCTTCACACTGCTCCTGTCACAGAGCTTAAGGATATCACCAACAGGATAAACATTATGTACTCAATGTATCTTGACTGCATGAAGACAGCCGATATTCTGAGAAAAAGGAAAGGAGAGGTCTGATGACAACAAAAAAGCTTTCACTCTGCGACGGCATTGAAGAGGCAGCAGCCTTTTACAGCTATTCCATGCCGAAGGAGCGCAAAACAGAGAGACGCAAAAGAATGGAGAGCCTGTTGAAAAGGGCTGTAAAATATGAGCTTACCGAAAGACAGAAAAACTGCATTACATACTATTATTTTGAGAGAAGGACTGTAGAAGAGATAGCGCAGCTAATGGGGATAAAGCCGACAACAGTCTATAAGCACCTGAAGGCGGCAAGACATGCATTAAAAAAATGTATCATATATCTCTGAGCGCGAATAAACAAGACGATTTTGTCAAAACTATTTTTATCCGGAAGCATCAGCCTTATTCAGCTTATTAACAAGACTGCTGCTTGAGGATAGCTCAGGCCCTGCGCTTTGATCGGGCGCGGGTCAAAAGGAAAGGACAGCGAAGCATTGCTGTCTGTGCCGGGGAGGAAATAATATGCTCGACAGAATCGCAATGATACTGCTGATTATCGGAGGACTGAACTGGGGCTCGATAGGTATTTTTCAGTTTGACCTTGTAGCATGGATCTGCGGAGGTCAGACAGGAATAGTCAGCAGGATCATATACACTCTTGTCGCACTGTCGGCTATCTGGTGTATATCTCTGCTTTTCAGAGACACAAGAGAGCCGGAAAGACTGCAGAGCGTCTGACAAAACGCCAAATGCAGAAAAAAGGGACTGCCGCACCTTTATGGTGTGACGGTCCCTTTTATGTCAGTCCGTAGCAATAATATCGTTTACCTCGGGGTCGGGGTCTATCTCGGCTCCGATAACTGTGCTCTCCGCCTTTGTCAGCACAAAGGCACAGGAATTTGCTGGTATTCTGAGCTTATCCTGCTCAAGCATGGTATCCATAAAGGTCCTGCCGCCGACAAATTCCTCCGGCACCTCAAAGCTTATCTCATGATCCGCAGCATTGAATACGCACAGAAGCTTTTCATTGCCGTCATCACGAATATAACCCATAGTTCTTCCGGTGGAGCCGTAATTGATAAGCTCTCCGTCAACAAGACATCTGCATTCGTGACGCATCCTTCCGAGCTCACGGAACCACGCCACAAGCCTTTTGTCCTCTTTTCCCCAGGGAAAGGTCGATCTGTTGAATGGATCCTTATAGCCCTCAACGCCCGCCTCATCACCGTAGTATATGCAGGGTACCCCGGGAAGCGTGTAGAGTATTCCGCTTGCAAGCCTCATTCTCTGCAGTCCGTAGGCTCTCTGCTCAGGTGAAAGCCTTGTCGCAGCCTGCCACTCTCTGCCTCTGCCGTGCTGTCTCTCGCCTGCAAGAAGAGTTATTACTCTCTCGGTATCATGCGTACCAAGATGATTCATCAGGCATCTCAGCACGGGGCGGGGATAGTTTTCGAGAACATTCAACACTATCTCGAGCATATCTCTGCCGTCGCCGCAGTCAAGGAAGCCAAGAATAGCATCCCTGAACGGATAATTCATTACGCTGTCAAGCTCTTTTCCATAAAGGAAGCGTCTGCGAGAGCCATAGCTTTCCTTGTTGGAAGCATCCTCCCACACCTCTCCTAAAAGGAGTGCCTCGGGATCCTCAGCCTTTACAGCCTCTCTGATATATTCTATAAACTCATCGGGAAGCTCATCGGCAACGTCAAGGCGCCAGCCGCTGTTTCCGTTTCTTATCCATTTGCGGATAATACCGTTTTCGCCGTTGATATATTCATTAAAGGAGTGAGAAAGCTCCTCTACCTCAGGCAAGGTATCGAAGCCCCACCATGAATTATAAATGTTCGGCCACTCAATGAATTTATACCATGTATAATACGGGGATTCCTTTGAATTATATGCGCCGACGGAATCATAGCGATGCTCACGGTTGAAGTATATGCTGTCGCTGCCGGTGTGACTGAACACTCCGTCGTTGAGAATACGTATCCCTCTTTTTTTCGCCTCAGCACAGAGCTCAACAAAGTCCTCCTCCGTGCCTAAGATCGGGTCTATCTTTTCATAGTTGCCCGTATCGTAGCGGTGATTTGAATACGCCTCGAATATAGGGTTGAGATAGATACAGGTAACACCAAGCTCCTCAAGGTAGGGCAGCTTCATCGTTATGCCCTTGAGATCGCCCTGGAAGAAGTCCGAATTTGTTATCATACCGAACTCATTCGGACGCCAGTCGGGTATCCTGTTCCAATCCTTCTGTATTTTTTTGTCGGGATAGACTCCCTTTTTCTTCTCTCCGGAAAAATAGAATCTGTCGGGAAAGATCTGATACATTATTCCTCCCGGGAGCCATGAGGGAGTTGTAAAATCCTTTTCATAGCAGGTGAGCTGGAACCTCGGCTCGCAGTCGCTCAGGGCAAGATAGCCCTCGCCGCCGTAGCCCTTCATTATATATCTTCTGCCATATCTTGTATCAAGTCCAAAATGATACCAGTACAGCCCCACTCTGTCGATGTTGAGGTCACATTCCCACTGCTCATGATCGTCACCGACCATGCCTGCCCAGAACATACCGTTTACGAGGGTGTCGCCGTATCTGTCGTCCTTTACAGCAAGCACTGCGCCCGAGCAGCCAAGATCTCTCGGGAGTATGATCTTGAAATGGATATTTGTCCCGAAGGGTACTGCGCCCACGGGACTGCGATATAGTGGTATCCGAGAATTAAAAAGCATCATCGTTCATTAACCCCTTTGATCCTAAATACCTGACAGCTCCTGTTGTCGTTGGAAAGCATTATGCATTTGCCGCAGCATGATGTTTCCGCACATAAGTAATATTATAATCACCTGTTATTTCCGTGTCAAGGAATTTTTATTGGTAATTTCAGGCTTTTTTCAAGCTTTAACAGCGGTCCGCCTCTTGTCTTAAAGCGGTTTACAGGCTTGAAAACATTTGTGCAAAAAGCCAAACAAGACAGCTACAGACTGCAGCAAGTAACTGCCCGATATCACTTCACGCTGTACGGCTCCACCTTGTGCCAGAGCGGTTCCTCAACAAGAGCCTCTGCAGCTATGCCCTCAGCGGTATATTCCTCTGATCTCAGGGCTCCGGCGCTCCGCAGCACAGAAAGCAGTCCTGCCTTATCAAACGGTATCAGCAATTTAAAGGCTTTGAGCTTTACGGGAAGATTATCCTCTATTGCCGCAAGCAGCTCGTCTATGCCTTTTGCATACTTAGCGCAGATACGAACGGCCTCCTTGTCCCTTGGGAGATCATCGGGGTCGCTCACAAGATCACATTTGTTGAACACGGGGATTATCGGCTTTTCCGTGCAGCCCAGCTCTCTGAGCAGCGTTTCCGTCACCTCAAGATGCAGCCTGTATTCCTCGCTTGAAGCATCGCAGACATTGAGGATAATATCCGCCTCTGCCGCCTCCTCGAGTGTTGATCTGAACGCCTCAACAAGATGATGAGGGAGTCTCCTGACAAGTCCTACGGTATCTATCATCATCACAGAGAAACCGCAGGGCAGTCTGAGCGCCCTTGAAGTGGGGTCGAGGGTCGCAAAAAGCTTATCCTCCGAAAGCACCCCCGCCTGCGTCAGAGTATTCATAAGAGTTGATTTTCCCGCATTGGTGTAGCCTACTATCGCAACAGTTACAACTCCGTCCTTTCTTCTTTTCTCGCGGCGTCTATCCCGCCTTTCGGTCATCTCGGAGAGAGCATTTTTAAGATATTCTATCCTTCTTCTGATATGGCGCTTATCGGTTTCGAGCTTTGTCTCGCCGGGGCCTCTCGTACCCACACCGCCGCCGAGCCTTGACATCTCTCTTCCCTTGCCTGTCAGTCTCGGCATGAGATATTTAAGCTGGGCAAGCTCTACCTGCAGCTTGCCCTCGTTTGTTCTTGCCCTGAGAGCAAATATATCAAGTATCAGCATGGTGCGGTCTATCGTGCGCACATTGGTCGCATCTTCGATGTTTCTTATCTGCGTGGGAGAAAGCTCCGTGTCGAATACGATAAAATCTATATCGTTCTGCTCACAGAACTCCCTTATCTCCTCAATTCTGCCCGAGCCGACGCAGGTCGCGCCGTCCGGCTTATCACGCTTCTGCATCATTATTGCAGCAGGCTCTGCGCCCGAGCTTTTAACAAGCTCTCTCAGCTCCTCCATTGAGCCCTCGGCATCATATTCTCCGGTATCTATACCCACAAGCAGGGCTTTTTGCAGCTTTTGGGCGTTCTCGTGCATTTCCATGGGCAGCTCTCCTTTCATGGTCGTCAGATTCAGGGCAGCCTTTCTGTCTTTCATTATACCATAAGCCGAGGATATAATCAATCGATCAAAAAAAGATACAGAAAACGCTTCAAAGTTTTTATTTTTTTGTTGGAATATCGGTAGATATGTGTTATAATGTAATGAGTATATTTCTGTATACTGTATTTCATTATAAAAGAGGCTTGACAGCTTATGAAAAAAGAATACGATGTACTTATAGTCGGCTCAGGCGCGGCAGGTCTTTATGCCGCACTGCAGTTTCCGGAGGACATCAGCGTTCTCGTTATCTCCAAAAGAGAGCTTACTCTTTCCAATTCCTCCCTTGCTCAGGGCGGTGTAGCGGCAGTGCTCGACAAAAGCAACGATAACTTCAAGCTCCATATTGCTGATACCCTTATAGCAGGAAAGTATAAAAACAATCTCGAAGCAATCGAGGTCCTCGTGTCCGAGGGGCCGGACGACGTTCTCAGGCTCAAGGAAATGGGCGTAGCCTTTGATCTTGACGACAGAGGCCGTTTGCAGATGACTCTTGAAGCAGGTCATTCCCGCCACAGGATAGTCCACCATAAGGACTCAACGGGCAGAGCTATCATAGACGTGCTGATAGAACAGGTAAGGACACATAAAAACGTGGATATCTGCGACAACACTATGCTCTACAAGCTTGACAGGAACGAGAAGGGCTTTTATGCCGGACTTTTGCTGAAGGACGGACATTCAAAAATAATAGCCACAAGATACTGTATACTCGCCTCGGGCGGTATCGGAAGGGTATATCAATATACAACAAACTCTGCAATAGCGACAGGCGACGGCATAACCCTCGCCTTCATGCTGGGCGCAAGAATAAAGCATCTCAGCCGGATCCAGTTTCATCCCACCGCCTTTGCCGCTGAGAACGACCGCGAACGCTTCCTGATAAGCGAGGCGGTGAGGGGCGAGGGAGCTGTACTTCTTAACTGCGACGGCGAACGCTTTGCATCAAGATATGACGAAAGAGGAGAGCTTGCCCCGAGAGATGTGGTTTCCAACGCTATCATGCTTGAATCCATGGCAAAGGGAAATGAAAAGTTCTATCTCGATATCACCCACAAGGATCCTGAATTTGTAAAGAAACGCTTCCCGATGATATATGAGAAATGCCTTGAGGAGAATATAGACATCACAAAGCAATGGATACCCGTATTTCCCTGCCAGCATTATCTTATGGGCGGCATTGACGTTGATCTTTATGCCCGCACAACCGTTGACAGGCTCTATGCAGCCGGCGAATGCTCGCATACGGGCGTTCACGGTGCAAACAGACTTGCAAGCAACTCACTGTTAGAGGCTCTTGTATTCTCACGCAGAGCTGCCAACGATATCACGAAAAAGCTTGCAGGTGAGGACAGAAGCTCCTTCGGGGAATTTGCCGAGACTGAGGAGCTCTCGGGCAAGGAGCTTCCTCACGGCTTCCGCACCGAAATAAGAAGGATAATGCAGGAGTGTTATTTTGTTATTCCCAAGCCCTCGCTGATGCCCCAAAGCCTTGCAAGAGCCAAGGAGATACTCACCGACCTTACAGGCGGAGAATACGAGGTAGATCACAATTTTGTAGAGGCAAGAAGTCTTGCGACCGTTGCCTGCATAGTTCTTGAGGAGGTTATGAGAAAAAATGATCCTGAATAAGATATATCTTGACAATATCATCAAAACAGCTCTGCTCGAGGATATAAATTACTGTGACGTTACCACGGACTATCTTATCCCCGATTCGCAAATGGGAAGGGCAAGATTTGTTTCAAAGGCTGAGGGTATCGTCTGCGGGGTCGGCGCTGCTATCAGGGTCTTTGAGCTGCTCGACGACATAGAGTATGAGATACTGAAAAATGACGGAGACTCTGTGATAAAGGGCGATGTTATACTCACCCTCAGCGGCCATACAAGAGCTCTCCTCAAGGGTGAGCGGACTGCTCTCAATCTGATACAGCACATGAGCGGTATCGCTACTGCAGCAAACAAATACTCTGAGATCATAAAGGGTACAAGGGCAACTATTGCAGATACAAGAAAGACTCTTCCCGGTCTGCGCCCGCTGCAGAAATATGCTGTAATGACCGGCGGAGCGAAAAATCACCGCTATAACCTCTCCGATGCCGCAATGCTCAAGGACAATCATATCGATGCCGCAGGCGGCATTACGAATGCGATAACCCTTCTCAGAAAAAAGCTCGGCCACATGACCAAGATAGAGGTGGAAACAAGAAACCTTGATGAGCTGAGGGAGGCTCTTGCCGCAGGCGCAGACATAATTATGCTCGACAACATGAGCCCCGAGGTCATGAAGGAGGCTGTTGAGATAACTGCAGGCAGAGCAGTGCTCGAGGCTTCTGGCGGGATCACGGGCGATACCCTCAGAGCCGTCGCAGAAAGCGGAGTCGACATAATCTCCATAGGCGCTCTTACTCATTCAGTCACGGCATTTGACATTTCAATGTATATTGAATAAACCACTAACATTATTTATTTCCGAAAGGAACAGACATTATGGCAAGAAAGATCAAAATCAAAAAGCAGGTAAAGCAAAGCAATCAGGGAAAGATAATCCTCATTTCAACAGCATGCTTCTTAGGCGCAATAGCTATTCTTCTCATAATCCTTGCGATCGTTCAGAATACCGGCAAGAAGGAGGAGGATCAGCAGCAGATCTCAACAGTCGAATCCTCATCCGTTTCGGAGGAGCAGAGCGTTGTTTCTGAGGCGGAAGCCTCCTTGCTCGATTCTGATCTGATGAATCCCGAATATCTCCAGGACGTCGATATAGATCTCTCCAAGATCTACTATGCGGATATCGACGTCAAGGACTACGGCACTATAACCGTTGAGCTCAACTCCAGTGTTGCTCCGATCACCATGAAGAATTTTGTTTACCTTGCGCAGAAGGGCTTCTACAACGGGCTTACCTTCCACAGGATAATGGACAGCTTTATGATACAGGGCGGCGATCCCAGCGGAAACGGAACCGGAGGCTCGGAGAACAACATTTACGGTGAGTTTGCTGCAAACGGATATGAAGGCAACACCCTCTCCCACACAAGGGGCGTTATCTCCATGGCAAGAAGATCCGACGACTACAACAGCGCAAGCTCGCAGTTCTTCATCGTTCAGTCTGATGATCACACTGCTACCCTCGACGGCAATTATGCAGCCTTCGGCAAGGTAACGACAGGCATGGAGATCGTTGACGCAATAGCCAAGGATGCGAAGCCTACGGACGACAACGGCACCATTCCCGCAGAAGAACAGCCCGTTATCAACTCTATCACTATCCGCACGACAGATATTATCACCTGATCCGGGAATCAATAAAAAACACACGACTGACCGAAGGAGGAATTATCATGTGGGAGATGTTTCTTATAACAATAGGCATCGCCCTGCTGGTAAGCAGTATAGGCTTTAAAAAGTATGTATGGTTCATATCCATCGGCTACGGCTTTTCGGTAGCGGCTATATCTGCTGTCGTGCTTTGCGTTTATGCCGGCAGAATGTCTGTTATGGCTATCATTACTGCCGTTCTTCTCATTGTATACGGAGCAAGACTCGGCGGCTATCTTCTCTACAGAGAGGTTAAGAGCAACGCATATAATTCCAAAATGAAGGCCGAGATAAAGTCAGGCAAGGGAATGAACATAGGCGTAAAATGCTGCATCTGGATCTCGGCGGCCCTTCTTTATGCCTGCCAGACCTGCCCTCTGCTTTTCAGAGTCCAGAACAGTCTCTCGGGCAACGATGCAGTTATAATAACCGGCACCTCGATCAGTATTTTAGGCTTTATTATAGAAAGCCTTGCCGACTATCAGAAATCAGCCGCAAAAAAGAAAAATCCCAAGCGCTTTGTAGATACAGGTTTTTACAGGATCGTCAGATGCCCTAACTATTTCGGTGAGCTGCTCATCTGGACAGGTATTTTTGTGGGCGGCATAACGGTATATTCCAACGCCTTCCACTGGATAACTGCTGTTCTCGGCTATCTTGGGATAGTCTACGTCATGTTCAGCGGCGCAAGAAGGCTTGAGGAGCGGCAGACCCGCACCTACGGCGACGACCCGGAATATCAGGCGTATTTCCGCAAGACGCCCATTATGATACCGCTGATACCGCTTTACAGCGTAGTAAAATTGAAATGGCTCGTTGCATAAGGAGGTAAAAGATGAAAAAGCTTATAATTGCGCTGCTTGCCTCTGCGCTCCTGCTGGCTGCAGGCTGCTCCCAGGATAAGAAGGAAAACAGCACGGACAGCAGCACACAATCCTCACTGCCTGCCAGCGCACAAGGCTCCAACGCTGATGCGGAAGGCTCCGCACAGAGCGACCCAGGCTACAGACAGATCACACAGGAGGAAGCAAGATCCATGATGGACACCGAGAGCGGATACATAATCCTCGATGTCAGAACACAGCAGGAGTTCGATGAGGGTCATATTCCGAATGCGGTCTGCATTCCGAACGAGACCATAACCTCAAGCGATTTATCTGCTCTGCCGGACAAATCTCAGCTCATCTTTGTATACTGCCGCAGCGGCAGGCGCAGCAAGGAAGCTGCCGCTAAGCTTGCCGAACTTGGGTATACCAATATTGTCGAATTCGGCGGGATCATAGACTGGACAGGTCCCATAGAGCTCGGATAAAAAAGGACTGTCTCACAAGCTCGTGAGACGGTCCTTTTTGATTCTGCATTTGCGTTGTTTATCGTCTGTTTATTTTTCCTATGCCGGTTTCAATGCTGCCTGAAACCTCACCTTCAGGAACAGTGATGTTGCCTATTCCTGCGTTGAGCTCCGTGCTGCCGGAGCTCTCAGACGAGATCCGGTTCTTCTCGGTTTTTTCTGTGCTGTCATCTTTGCGGATATTTATGTCACCTATCCCGGTATTGATATCCACCTTGCCGGATTTTTCTCCCTCAGGCACGGTGATATCGCCTATTCCCGTGTTGATGCTTGTCGATTTTTCCGCCTTAGGAGCATTGATGTTGCCGATCCCCGATGAGGCAGCTATGCTTTCGGCATGATAATCCCCGGGGATATTGATGTCCCCGACTCCTGTATTCACGCTGATAGACTTATACTCCCCTGCAGGTATCATCACCTTTACTTCATGTTGCGACATGCTGCCGAAGCTGATGAACTCATACCATTTTCTGTTCTCGTTATAGGTTATTTTCAGAGTGCCGTCCTCCACCTTCACATCGTAGAAGGACTTCGGACTTTCATAAAACTCAACAAGGCTGCTGCCGTCCTCGGAGGGAATGAAGGAAACACTGTCTATTCCTGTTTCTACGGTCACACTGTCGAATTTTTCCTTTACGATAACATCGTTTCTTTTTCTGTCATCTGTAAAGACACTTTTTACATCAAATCCTGCAAGCCCTGCGGCACATACCATAAGTATTATCCCCACTACCACAAAGCAAAGGGATACAATCAGCGTTATTCTTCTGAATACTCTCATCAGACCCTTCCCCCTTTAGCAAATCTCCTGTCGATTCTTGAAAACAGTCTGCTCAGTCCTCTGAATATCAGAGCTATCAGTCTGTTCGTCGCAATAATTAGCAGAAGCGATATTCCCGCAAGGAAGAAGCCCGCTCCAAGCATAAACAAGCCGTTTGCAGGAAATCCGCCGGCAAATGAGAACAGGCTTATGAACATCAGACCAAAGCCTGTCGCTGTCAATATATAAAAGCTGACATA
>ONFW01000066.1 GCA_900317215.1 uncultured Eubacteriales bacterium
CGGCAAATACCGCTTTGAACAGGCAAAGCGTGAAAAGGAAGCAAGGAAAAATCAGCATATTGTTGATATAAAGGAAGTAAGGCTCTCACTTAATATCGACACCCACGATTTTAACACAAAGCTCAATCACACACAAAAGTTTATCAAAGGCGGGGACAAGGTAAAGGTATCTATTCGTTTCAGGGGCAGAGAAATGGGACATCCCGAGCTCGGTACCGAAATAATGAACAGATTTGCCGAGGCTTGTCAGGAATTTGCAAATGTTGAAAAGCCTGCTAAGCTCGAGGGACGCAGTATGATAATGTTCCTTGCACCGAAGCCCAACAAATAAATCCAAATTCAAGGAGGAGCTAAAAATGCCCAAGATCAAAACACACAGCGGAGCAAAAAAGCGCTTCAAGCTTTCTAAAAACGGAAAGGTTATCCGTTCGCACGCTAATAAGACACACATTCTTAACAAGAAGACCACAAAGCGCAAGAGAGGTCTTAGAAAGACCGTTGTTGCCGATAAGACAAATGTAGCAGCTATCAAGCAGCTTATCCCGTACAAATAATCGACGGCTTGTGTATAATAAAATAAGTATTATCGGAGGTATATAAAATGGCAAGAGTAAAGGGTGCGCTGGTTACGCGCAGAAGAAGAAAAAAGGTATTAAAGCTTGCAAAGGGCTATTGGGGCGCTAAGAGCAAGCATTTTAAAATGGCTAAGGAAGCCGTAATGAAGAGCGGCAACTATGCATATATCGGACGTAAGCAGAAGAAGAGAGATTTCAGAAGACTCTGGATCACCCGTATCTCATCGGGCTGCAAGGCAAACGGTATCAACTACTCTACATTTATGAACGGTCTCAAGAAGGCTGGCATTTCTCTTAACAGAAAGATGCTCTCTGAGATAGCTATTGCTGACGCTCAGGGCTTCACAGCTCTTGTAGAGAAGGCAAAGGCGGCTCTCTGATAAAAGCTTCGGCACCTAAGTGAAAAGTCTTAGGTGCCTTTCTTTTATATATTTATATACCCGATCACTGAGGAAGGCGGATTTGTTATGGATAAAAATATTGTGCTGATAGGTATGCCGGGCTGCGGAAAAAGTACGGTGGGTGTTGTTCTTGCAAAGATAACGGGCTTTCGCTTTCTGGATTCTGACCTTGTGATACAGGAGAAGGAGGGGAGACTGCTCAGTGAGATAATCGCACAGGAGGGACTTGAATCCTTTGCAAGGATAGAAAACAGGATAAACCTCGGCATAAATGTGAAAAAGACGGTAATAGCCACGGGCGGCAGCGTAATATATGGCAAGGAGGCTATGAAGCATTTCAAGAGAACCGGCGTAATCGTATATATCAGACTGCCCTATGAACAGATCAAGACAAGACTGGGTGACCTGACAAAAAGGGGAGTAGCTATCAGAAAGGGTCAGACACTGAAGGAGCTTTACGATGAGAGGGCTCCGATCTATGAGGAATATGCCGATATTATTGTTGATGAGGAAAACATGGATATTGCCCGGACTGCTTTGTATATCAGAGACATGATAAAGCAGCTCGCTTCGGAGGAAAACAATGATAACGAGTAAGGATAATGAGCTTATCAAGGAATGTGCAAGGCTTGTTACAAGCGCTAAGTACAGGAGAGAAAAGGGGCTTTTTGCTGCGGAGGGAGCAAGGCTATGCGTTGACGGTGCTGTCTCCGGCGCAATTCCGGAGGTTTTTCTGTATACAGCATCGGCTGCGGAAAAATACGGGAAAGAATTTGCACAGATCAGGAGTAAGGCGCTCAGGAGCGAGGAGATAAGTGAGAGTCTTTTCAAAAAAATATCTGACACCTCTGCTCCCCAGGGCTTTATGTGTATTTTTAAAACACTTGACAAAAAGAGTATTTCGTATAAAATAAATAAACAGGGACTCTATGCGGCTTTGGAGAGCATTCAGGATCCGTCAAATCTCGGAGCTATACTGAGAACTGCGGAGGCTCTCGGCGCGGACGGAATTATCCTTTCTGATGACTGCTGCGATATCTATTCGCCAAAGGTGGCAAGAGGGAGTATGGGAGCAGTGTTCAGACTTTCCGTGATGATCGTGGACGACATGACAGGGTTTATAGCGGAGCTTACTGAAAAGGGCTTTAATACCTACGCCTCTACGCCGCATGAGGCGGAGGATATAAGCAGGCTATCCCTTGAAGGGGGAGGGATAATGCTGATTGGAAATGAGGGCAGCGGTCTCAGGCCGGAAACAATAGCAGCATGCTCAAAGAGTGTGCGCATCAATATGAAGGGCAGGGCGGAGTCGCTTAATGCGGCGGCTGCTGCAGCCATACTGTTATATAAGCTTTTGGAAAAATAAGCGGTATAACATGGAGGTCACTATGGACAGCATAATATATACTATCTGGCTGAGCTCCTGTCTCGGAGCAGCATACAGAAGATCAAAACAGGTAATGGAGACTTTTGAAAGTCCGAGACAGATCTTTGAGGCGGATGAGAAGGAGCTGAGGCTCTCAGGCATTTTTTCAAATGCGGATATCAGCAGGCTTATGCGCAAAAAAAATATAGATCTGGCAAAGCGTGTATATGAGAGAGCGCTGCAGCTCGGGAAC
>ONFW01000056.1 GCA_900317215.1 uncultured Eubacteriales bacterium
AACCGATAAAAGAGCTTTGCGGGGTCATGAAATTGCTCGAAAAGAATCAATATGATCATCTTTCATATTGAAAAAATGACCATTGACACCATGCTTTTGCGGAGCGTTGATAATCGCAGAAGTATGGTGCTTTTGTTAATAATTATGGTAATAATTCAGATAACAATTCAGGGAGGCGGAGTTTATGAAAAGGACAGGATACATAAACCGCAGGATAGTCGCACTGCTGACAGCATTCATGCTTTTATGCTCGTGCTTATCGGTTTTTACAGGGGTATCATTCAGGACAAAGGCGCTTGAGGATATAGAGATAAGAAGCTTTGGGGCAAGCTTTGCTGACGGAGCTGTGCTCAGCTCGGGAAAGTATGTATATACCCCTCAGTATGCCGATGCAGGACATCTTTTCATATACAGGGTCTACTATTCCTTGTCGGGTGAAGGCTTTTTTGAGCCTGGCGAGGTAGTTATCCGTATGCCCAAGAATATTTTGAGGGACAGGGACGGAAACTATGCCGATGAATGTGAGCTTTCGATACCGTCGAGACAGGACCTTGAAGAATACGAGGACAGTATTTCGGAGATAGACACGAGCTTTGTTTATGAATATGACGGAAATGAGATAGTTATCACGAATTTCGGTGACGGTGAGGACAGACTGAAGGCAGGCTCAACGGGATACATTGAGATCGGCTACAGAATGACAAAACAGACATATTATTACAAAGACATGGCCCCGTCAGAGCCATTTTGGGCAAATATAAAGATATTCAACGCCTCGGGGGATGAGATCGCTTCGGCCTCATCTGAGGCGCCCGAGGTCTATGTCGATACATACGCAACGCTTGTCAGCACAAACAAGAGATGCATGAATATCCATGCGCCGTATTCTTCATGGCAGGACAGCTGGGGCAGCGCGCCTGAAAATGCGGAGGATTATTATTATCTGGTATGGGAGCTTCGCAGCTATATAGGAGCTGTTACTCAGCCCTATACCTTTGTGATAGACGATACAGTGCTTGAAGCAGACGCCGAGCCTGTTGCGTATAAGCTGTGGGGAACAAATTCGTTCAAGGCTGACTGCCGTCAGGAAAACCTTACTGCAGAGCGCTTTGTGAGATATGACTATGTTATAACAAGACATCTGAAATCGACCTATGAACCGCTTGACAGGTATAAGATAACCAATACCGAAACGGCTTCGGTCATTCCGAAGGATAACGCAGATGCCCCAACGTCAGCAACATCAACTGATGAGTTCAATTTTGTGAAAACAGGCTACGGAGGTCCCGGAGGATATTTCTATCACCGCAAATGGGGCAATAACAATTGGTGGTACCGCTTCAACTACTGGTGGGAGGTGGCCGATTACGGTCTTCAGGATCTCAGGGACGGTACGGTCGATCACCTCAGCGGAAATATAAAATATTTCATTGAGGCCTCCTCCTACAGCTACCGCTGGACTCTTGAGGAGGGAGCGGATGCAGGAGACCTTTCAAAATACGGAAAAAGAAACGTGACCTCAGTTCTTACAGACGACAGCTTTTATCTTAATGACAGCATAATTCAGACCGAGGATCTGCGGGTTATTGTTGGAGAGGATGAAAGAAAGCTCACAAGTGAAGACTTCTCGATAGAATATGTGGATTATGAGGTTATCATCAGAGACGGAGAATTCAACGAGCAGGACGGCGATTTCGTTTCGTGTCCGGTGAATTATAACGATGAAGATATTTTATATTTCTACGGAAAATTCGGGAGCAGTGAGGAATGGCTGCCGATAGCCTCCTATGCCCTTAAAACAAAGACTGCAGCATTTGACAGCAATTATGTAGAGGCTCTTACGGCAAACAGGATCGTGTTCAAGGACAACTGTGTTGGATACAGGATAGAGGTGTCCAACCTTCACTATTCGACCTCGTTCACTGCATATCCTTACTGCAGGATAAAAAACTCGGAGTATGTAATGCAGCATGTCGGGGACTCTTCAGTTGAGAAGATATGGCTCACTAACATATCCGATTATGAAGCAAGAGACATCCATGGAACGCTCCTTCACCAAAGCCGCTCCATGGCGAGGGATTATATTATCGGAGTTGAGAAGATCTCTGAATTTGAGAAGAGAGTGTTGACGACACGCAGCGATCAGATGAAAAGAACGGTCACGGTTGGCTGGAGGATAAATCTTGCGGAATACTACATTGCAAACTACGGCATAGTCTATGTGCCGCAGGATAAGGGCGTATTCTATGACCTTCTGCCTGTCGGGTGCGGCGTTGACAAGTCTACGGTCGCGCTCTCTGTTGGCGAGGGAGATTACAGTCTGCTTGATAAGAGCGAGTACCGGGTCAAGGTGATCGACAACTACAATGATACAGGCAGGACAATGCTCAT
>ONFW01000186.1 GCA_900317215.1 uncultured Eubacteriales bacterium
GAACCTGCGGCCTCTTGAACCCCATTCAAGCGCGCTACCAATCTGCGCTACACCCGGATACAACGTTAGTAATTATATCATTTTATTTTGATTATTGCAATGGATATTATGCACAAAGAAACGGCGGGTAAGTCTGACATAATCAACAAAACAGAAAAGCTCGCTTTAACGGTTTCAAAGTGGGCCCGTTTTATTATAGGTGAGTTTGCTTTGAATAAAGCATGAAGATACATAAAAATGCTGAATGCTGCTGCATGAACATTATTAATTGTAATAGAGAAAGCGTGATCCATATAACTAAGAGGCAGTCTTGCTTCATGCTTCTGTCATTTTGTATGAAAAATACTGATGTAAAGCCTTGACTTTATTGAAATTGTGTGATATCTTTATTAAGAGGTATTTGAAAATGGGTAAAGTAACGGTTATTACATCCGGTAAGGGTGGCACGGGAAAATCTACAGTGACGGCGGGACTCGGAGCGGCGCTTGTGAGAAGAGGCTGCAGGGTGCTGCTGATAGACTGCGATGCCGGCATGAGAGGAATTGACCTTATGCTCGGTGTCAGCGGAGAGCTTGTGTTCGATATTGCTGATATCATAAACGGCAACTGCTCTCCTTCAAGCGCAATATACCCCTGCAAGACAATGCCGGAGCTGTACATATTGCCTGCTCCGCAGAATGTCCGTGACGAGCTCAGCCCTTCCGTGATGAAACAGCTTACCGATGCCATTAAAGGATATTACGACCATATACTGATCGATTGTCCCGCAGGTATCGGGTCAGGCTTTGAAACGGCTGCAGCGCCTGCCGACAGGGCGGTTCTCGTGGCAAATGCAGAGCCGTTATCAGTGAGAAGCTGTAATAAGGTAAGAGAAAAGCTGCGCTATTGTGCGATAGACGACATCTCATTGATAATCAATAAATTCAACGAGCGCAGGTTCCGCAGGCTGGGAGTGTATGAGGATCTTGATGCGATCATTGATGAGGCTGGGGCGAGACTGCTGGGTATAGTGCCTGAAGACGGCAATGCTTCGTCAGCTTCGCAGAAGGGACTGCCTGTAGAGGGCAGAATGAAAGCATCCTATGCATTTGACAGAATAGCGGCAAGACTTGACGGCAAAGAGATACCGTTACTTATCGAATGAGAAAAATAAAACCAGAAGATCGGGGGTCATATACAATGAATATAGCATTGATAGCACATGATGCCAAAAAGGAGCTCATGGTACAGTTCTGTATAGCCTACTGCGGCATACTCAGCCGCCATACTCTTTGTGCAACAGGATCAACAGGAAAAATGGTTTCTGAGGCAACAGGTCTTGAGATACAGAAATTCCTGAGCGGCTCTCAGGGCGGCGATCAGCAGATAGCCGCGAGAATTGCCTTCAACGAGATAGATATGCTCATTTTCCTCAGGGATCCGCTCGACCCGAAGCCGCATGAACCGAATGACATGAACCTTCTCCGGCTATGTGATATGCATAATATCCCTGTTGCGACCAATATAGCTACAGGCGAGGTGCTTATTCACGGACTTGAAAGAGGAGACCTTGACTGGCGTAATATTGTTCGTTCATAAAAATGGCAGAAGCGTATATACGGCGAGGCTTGGCCTTGCCGCTTTTGCTTTTTATGGATTATAAGGTGATGAGATGAGAGCTAAAATATATGAAGTGATTGAGGTCGGCTCAAAGGACAGCAGGCTTTGTCAGATCTATGATATAGTGATGATGATAATGGTGATAGCGAACCTTATACCGCTTGCCTTTGAAAGAAGCTTCCCGATCCTTACGGCAATGAATTATATTTCCGCAGGTGTATTCATTATAGATTATCTGCTCAGGTGGTTGACTGCTGACTTCAAGCTGGAGGGGATGGGCTGGCGAGCATTTGTGGTATATCCCTTTACGCCAATGGCGATAGTCGATCTGCTGGCAATAGTGTCAAGCTTTCCGGTGTTCGGCGGAAGGATCAGACTGCTGAAAATGCTCAGGATAGTCAGGCTGACCAAGCTGTTCAGATATTCCAAAAGCTGTGAGCTGATAGCAAATGTAATAAGGAAGGAAAAAAGGTCACTGACGGCGGTGGGGACCTTTGTTGTCGGATATATTCTCGTGAGCGCCTTGCTGTTCTATAATGCAGAGAACGAACTGTTTGAGTCGTTCTTTGATGCGATCTATTTTGCGACAGTTTCTCTCACGACTATAGGCTTCGGAGATATAGCGCCGAAAACAGATCTCGGCAAACTGATACTGATAGTTTCGTCACTTATGGGAGTAGGAGTTATAGCTCTGCCCTCGGGAATAATCACCAGCGGATTTTTGTCTGTGGTCAAAGAAAGGGAAGAGCGTGAGGAGAAGAAAGAGGCAGAAAAGGAAATAACAGCGAAGAAAAGTAAGAAAAAGAAAAAACTGAAACGAACTGATTCCTGAAAGGTTCCCGTTTAGGAACACCTAAAGGGACGGACAAATAAAACAATGGAGGTAATGAAAATGGCAGGCTTTGGATTTGACAGCGGATACGGACAGGCGGTTTCATACGGAGGTGAAGCATATCTTGTTCTGCAAGTGGTACTGACAGAGAAATTTCTCGGTACAGGCTCGGGAGTTTCGAGTCTTTCAAATCTTCAGAACGTGATTAATGAACAGGCGGCAAAGGGATACAGACTGCATACTATCACAACGGCGTCCTCGGGCTCGAAGGGCTGGCTCGGCGGAGATAAAATTCAGGCGACAATGGTTTTTGAACGAATGGATTTGTATTTAAAGTCAAACGGTGCACAGAATCCTCAACCGCAAGGCTATCCTCAGAATCAGCCGCAGGGCGGTCAGACGGGTTATGGTCAGCAGGGCGGTCAGGTGGGTTACGGACAGCAGGGGTTCGGACAGCAGGGAAATAATCAGGGCAATCCTTCGGGAAACCCGTGGTATAAAAGATGATGAGAAAGGGCTGACGGC
>ONFW01000051.1 GCA_900317215.1 uncultured Eubacteriales bacterium
CTTCTTTATGCACAGCTTATCTGTATCTCAGTATAATTCGGGAGCGAATCGGGCGTTAAAAGCCGAAAGGCTGCGGTCATTACGGTGCCTAATCATCACATTTCGTGCATCTGCCGTGATGCTTTGCCTTTTTCAATACTATTGCAGGAAAAATGGCAAAAAAAATAGTCGGATATGTCACTTGGTATAAGTCGAAAAATGTTGTATAATATCATAGTGTGCGCCCGACTGTGAGGGCGTGCGGATATGCCCCTGCCTCATCGCGGTCAGGCATGTTCCGGGAAATCCTGCCCTTACGGCAGTGAAGCTCCCATTAATTCAGGAATAGGAGAGAGAGTATGAGACTGCATGGTATTCATGTACCGCACAAGAAAAATACCGCTGGCTGCAAGCCCCTGGTGCTTCCCATACCGGCTAAGGTCAAGATACCCATGTCGATGCATATAGGCAAGCTTGCAAGGGTGATCGTCAAAAAGGGCGATGCGGTAAAGGTAGGTCAGCTCATAGGTGAGGCGGACGGCTTTGTTTCATCAAATATCCACTCCAGTGTTTCAGGAACAGTGGAAAAGATCGATGAAATGGTCACCTCAAACGGAGCAAGAGTCCCCTGTGTGGTAATAGCTTCAGACGGAAAGCAGGAAATGTACGAGGGTATCAAGCCCCCTGTCGTCACTGACTTTGACAGCTTTGTAAAAGCTGTCAAGGACAGCGGCGTGGTCGGCCTTGGCGGAGCAGGCTTCCCCAGCTTTGTCAAGCTCAGCGTCAAGGATCTTTCAAGGGTCGAGGCGGTCATTATCAACGCCGCTGAGTGCGAGCCCTACATCACCTCAGACACAAGAACTATGATAGACAAGAGCGAGTTCGTATTCAAGGGGATAGCCGCCGTAAAAAAGTATATGGGCGTCAAGCGCTTCATCATCGGCATTGAAAACAACAAGCAGGAGGCTATCGGCGTTATGCAGAAGCTTGCCGCCAGTGCCGAGGGCGTTGAAGTAAAGGTACTGCCCTCCATTTACCCGCAGGGCGGTGAAAAGGTGCTTGTTTACAACACTGTGAAACGTATAATCCCCAAAGGCGGGCTTCCGCTCGATGTAGGAGTTATCGTTACCAACATAACCACTCTTGCTTTTATTGCAGAATACCTTGAAACAGGCATACCCCTCATTTCCAAGTGCCTCACGGTGGACGGCTCTGCAGTAAGTGAGCCAAAAAACGTGATTGCACCTATAGGAATGTCAATTTCCGATATGATCGAGGCTGCAGGCGGACTTAAATGCGAGCCTGCAAAGATACTTTACGGAGGACCCATGATGGGTATTGCTGTTCCCTCAATGGACGAGCCCGTACTCAAAAATACCAACGCAGTGGTCTTTATGGACAGCAAAGAGGCAACTCCTCCTAAAACGACCCCCTGCATATCCTGCGGCGCCTGTGCAAGCCATTGTCCCTTCAGGCTCGACCCGAGAGCCATTGCAAGGGCATATAAGCTCTCAGACGGTGAAGCGCTTGAAAAGCTCTGTGTGGATCTTTGCATGGAGTGTGGCTGCTGCTCGTTCGTATGTCCTGCACACAGACCCCTCGTTCAGACCAATAAGCTGGGCAAGCAGAAGCTCAGGGAGTTCCAGAACGAGAGAAAGGCTCAGCAGGAAAAAGAGCAGAAGCTCCGTGAGCAAAAGGAAAAGGAGGCTGCAAAATGAGTAAGCTCGTATCCTCGGTATCACCTCATTTCTTTACAAAAAGAACTACAAGAACGATAATGCTCGATGTAATCATAGCCCTTCTGCCTGCGGCTGTTGCTTCGGTAATAGTATTCGGGTGGAGAAGTCTTCTCGTTATCGGAGTGTGCGTTGTATCATGCATTGTGTGCGAATATCTCTTTGAGAAGCTCTGCAAGCGCGAAAACACCGCAGGGGATCTCTCGGCTGTCGTGACCGGCATGCTGCTCGCCTTTAATCTTCCCGTGAGCATACCTCTGTGGCAGGCTGTTTTCGGCAGCGTTGTCGCTATAATAGTTGTCAAGCAGCTCTTCGGAGGTATCGGTCAGAACTTTGCAAACCCTGCAATAACCGCACGTATCGTTCTTATGACGGCTTTCTCCGGAACGATGACGCATTGGACAGCTCCTGTCATAGCTCCCGATACAGTATCATCGGCTACTCCCCTTGCCGCAGCCTCTAAGGGTCTTTCTGAGGCAATGCCCTCTTATCTTGACCTTTTTCTCGGCAATCATGCAGGCTGTCTCGGTGAGACCTGCGCTCTTGCGCTTCTTCTGGGCGGCATCTATCTGATGATAAGGCGTGTGATAAGCTGGCATACTCCAGTTGTATATATCGCAACAGTCGCTCTGATGTCGTTTATCTGCGGCAAGGATGCGCTCTATCAGGTGCTTTCGGGAGGACTTATCCTCGGCGCAGTGTTTATGGCAACAGACTATGCCACAACCCCCCATACAAAATGGGGCAAGGTCATATTCGGCGCAGGCTGCGGTCTTATAACCGTGCTTATACGCTTCTGGGGCAATCTTCCTGAGGGCGTGTCGTTCTCGATACTCCTTATGAATATCCTCACCCCCTATATCTCAAGGCTTACAAGGCAAAAGCCGCTTACAGGAGGTGCCAAGGCATGAAGGATATATTAAAGCCCATAATAGTGCTTGCGGCTATCTGTCTTGTGGTGACTGCGCTGCTTGCTTATGTTAATCAAATAACTCAGCCCGTCATCAAGGAGGCTGAAGAAAAGGCTGCCGCAGCAGCAAGAACCGAGGTTCTCTCTGAGGCTAAGGACTTTGAAAAGCTCGACGTCAAGGATATGCCCGAGGGCGTTCTTGAGGTATATAAGGGCAGCGATAATTCCGGCTATGTCTTTATTGTTGAGACAAAGGGCTATGGCGGAAAGATAAAATTCATCTGCGGTATCACTAACGACGGCAAAATGGAGGCGGTCAAAACCCTCTCCCACAGCGAGACCAGCGGCGTCGGAACAAAGGCAGTAGACAACAGCTCGGGCTACCGCGACAATTTTGCCGGAAAAACCAAGGACGAATGCGATAAGGTAGACACCATTACGGGCGCTACCATATCCTCAACAGCATTCAAGAGGGCGGTATCTACAGCCTTCGATGCATACGACAAGATAAAGGGGGCCGGACAATGAAAACTCTTAACAATTTCACAAAGGGCATCATCAAGGAAAACCCCGTGCTCGTGCTCGTTCTGGGTACTTGTCCGACCCTTGCGACCTCAACAAGCGTTATAAATGCTCTCGGTATGGGAGCAGCCGCTACGATAGTCCTGTTTTTCTCAAATATCCTTATCTCGGCTCTGAGAAAGGTGATACCGGACAAGGTGAGGATCCCCTGCTATATCGTGCTAATTGCAGGGCTTGTCACCGCCGTTCAGATGCTCGTAAAGGCATACGCTCCTGCTCTTGACGAATCTCTCGGCATTTATCTCCCCCTCATAGTTGTCAACTGTATAATTCTCGGCAGAGCGGAGATGTTCGCAAGCAAAAATAAGATCTTCGACTCGGCGGTAGACGCTCTCGGAATGGGCTTAGGCTTCACTCTTGCACTGTTTCTGATGGCAACGATCCGCGAGGTATTCGGAAACGGGACCTTCTGCGGTCTTGAGATACCCGTTCTTTCCGACAACAAGATCTCCATTATGACCATGGCGCCCGGAGGCTTCCTGGTATTCGGTCTGCTTATCGCTGCCGTAAATAAATTCGGCAAGCACAAACCAAAAAAATCCGAGTTCGGCTGTGCAGGCTGTCCGCAGGCTGAGATATGCTCAAAAGCAGGCTGCGCCGATGTAAAGGAGGCTGCTGAAAATGACTAATCTCATTATAATACTGCTTTCGGCGGTTTTCATAAACAACTATGTCCTTGCAAAATTTCTCGGTATATGCCCCTTCCTCGGCGTTTCAAAAAAGCTTAATTCCGCTGTAGGAATGAGCGTTGCCGTAATATTCGTAATGCTCATGGCAACTGCTGTAACATGGCCCATACAGCATTTCCTTCTCGACCCTCACGACCTCGGCTATCTGCAGACAATTGTGTTCATTCTTGTTATAGCCGCTCTTGTTCAGCTCGTTGAGATAGTTCTCAAAAGATATATCCCGGCTCTTCACAAATCACTCGGCGTATATCTGCCGCTCATCACAACAAACTGCGCCGTTCTGGGCGTCACTATCCTCAACATCAGCGAGAACTATACCTTCATAGAGGCTATGGTAAACTCTCTGGGAAGCGGCCTGGGCTTTATGCTTGCAATGGTAATGTTCTCGGGAGTACGCTCAACTATTGAGGGCAGCGATATCCCAAAGAGCTTCAAGGGTCTGCCTATCACACTCATTGCCGCAGCTATCACCTCACTTTCCTTCATGGGCTTCGGCGGCGTGATAGAAAACCTGTTTGCATAACGGAGGTGCTCATAAATGGAACAGATACTTACTGCGGTAATACCTGTGGTTATTATCGGAATCATCTGCGCTGCCGTACTTGTTATCGCTTCAAAGCTCATGGCGGTCAAGGAGGACGAGCGTTTCCCTAAGATAAGAGGCTGTCTGCCCGGAGCAAACTGCGGAGCCTGCGGCTTTGCCGGCTGCGACGGCTACGCTAAGGCGCTCTGCGACGACCCTGACACTGCCACGAACCTTTGTGTTCCCGGCGCAGACAGCGTTTCAAGACAGCTCAGCGAGCTTCTCGGCAGGGAATTTGCCGATGTCGTTGAGCAGGTGGCAGTTGTACATTGCTCAGGCGACTGCACAAGGACTCAGGATAAGGTCGATTACAAGGGCATAGAAAGCTGTAAGGCTGCAAAGCTGCTTTACGGAGGAAAGGGAAGCTGCACATACGGCTGTTTAGGTCTGGGAGATTGTGCCGCAGCCTGTCCTCAATCTGCGATATGCATTGTTGACGGCGTTGCAAGGGTAAATCAAAGGAGCTGTATAGGCTGCGGGATCTGTACGAAAACCTGTCCGAATCATCTCATTTCTCTGGTTGCCGACGTTGAAAAGGTAGTTGTGACCTGCAGCAATAAGGATAAAGGAGCAGTCACAAGAAAGGTATGCTCAAACGGCTGTATCGGCTGCAAGAAGTGCGAAAGGGTATGTCCGAACGGTGCTATTACAGTTACAGACAATCTTGCGGTGATCGACTACGAAAAATGTACCGGCTGCCCCGATTTCGGTATCTGTGCGAAGAACTGCACAACAGGCTGTATCATGATATCCGATCTCAGCGGTATGCACCGTGTTAAATAATTCAGCTTAATAAGCCTGCTTACGTGGGCTTGACAGATGATGAAAAAGGGAATATAATAGAAAAAAAGAAAACAGGGGAGCTCGGATACGGGCTGAGAGGAGGTTGTTGACCTCGACCCTATACCTGATGCGGATAATGCCGACGGAGGAAGTTTGTGAGAACATCAAAGCGCTGCGCTCGTCCGCAGCGCTTTCTTTTTTATTATAATGCATTAAGGAGGATATTATTATGAACGCAAGTGTAGCTATCCAGACTCTGCCCGCCGCAGAAAATGATGAGGA
>ONFW01000049.1 GCA_900317215.1 uncultured Eubacteriales bacterium
AGAGCAGCGTGTGACCTTCTCACCGGTTCAGAAGGCATTACGCAGAGAGAACGCGTTTATCTTGAGCTGCTTCTTGAAAGAGGATACAATGCACTTAGAGAAAACTCTTCGTACTCTGATCTGATGAATGAGATCTCCAATATCATCGATCTGCCATACTGAAGAAATAACATTATTTGACTACATTCTATCAACTCACGACCATATAAGCCGATGAAGGAAAGCTCCTTCATCGGCTTGGTATTTTTTTCACAGCGCATCTAAAAGCCGCCGCATCGAAATGCGGCGGCTCTTTCAGTGTTAGGTTTGTCGTAATGAAATTACTTTACCTTCCAAAGCTCGGTAGCATACTGAAGGATAGTACGGTCACTGGAGAACTGACCTGAGTTTGCAGTATTCATAAGGCACTTTCTTGCAAAGCCTCTTCTGTCCTTATAATCGTTGTTGACCTGTATCTTAGTCTCGATATACTCGGGCAGATCTCTGAGTATGAAGTAGTGGTCAGCCTGATGCCAGCTTGCACCCTCGAGGAGCGAATCATGCAGCTCCTTGAAAGAGCCTTCGCCTGTCTTACCGCCGTCTGAGAAACGACCGTCGATAAGAGTATCTATAACCTTCTTGATCTCAGGATTGCTGTCATAGATCTTCTTGGGATCATAGGTATCCTTTATCTCGTTGATCTCTTCAACTCTTGCGCCGAAGATATACTCGTTCTCGATTCCTGCCTGCTGAGCTATCTCGATGTTAGCTCCGTCCCATGTGCCTATCGTAACAGCACCGTTTATCATGAACTTCATGTTGCTGGTACCTGAAGCCTCGGTGCCTGCAGTTGAGATCTGCTCATGGATATCTGCAGCAGGAATGATCTTCTCTGCATAGGATACATTGTAGTTCGATACGAATACGACCTTCATTCTGTTGTTGACCTCGGGATCGTTATTGATGAGGTTAGCGATCTCGTTGATGAACTTGATGATAGCCTTTGCTCTTGCATAACCCGGAGCAGCCTTCGCACCGAAGATAAATGCGGTGGGAGTGAAGTTCGGAAGCTTGCCTTCCTTCAGGCGGAAATAGATAGCCATGATCGAGAATGCATTCATAAGCTGTCTCTTATACTCATGCAGACGCTTTACCTGGATATCGAACATGAAATCAGGATCAATATAAACGCCGTCATGCTTCTGAATGAACTCAGAGAGCTCCTTCTTCTTCTGATACTTGATACCGTTGAACTTGTCAACATTCTCGTCTGTGATGTAGCTCTCCAGTCTCTTGAGGTCGTCAAGGTTTCTGATCCACTTCTTGCCGATGAGATCGGTGATGAACTCAGAAAGCTCGGGGTTGCAGAGTGCAAGCCAGCGGCGCTGTGTGACACCGTTTGTCTTGTTCTGGAAACGCTCGGGATAAAGCTCATACCACTCTTTGAGAGTATCGTCCTTGAGGATCTGAGTATGGATAGCAGCAACGCCGTTTACATAGCTTGAGCAATAGGTAGCCATACGCGCCATGTGTACACGCTCGCCATCGATGATGACCATATTGTCCATCTTTGTCTTGGGGGTCTCGCCCTTCTTAACCTTGCCTATCGGCTGGTCGTAGCCCTTTGACTTGAGCTCTGCAACGAGACGGTCGTTGATCTTTACGATTATCTCATATACATCAGGAATAATGCTCTTCATAAGGTCGATGCTCCACTTCTCAAGAGCCTCCTGCATTACAGTATGGTTTGTATATGCAAAGGTCCTCTGAGCTACGCCGAGAGCCCAGTCGAAGTCGCAGCCTTCATTTGTAAGAAGTCTGACAAGCTCGGGAATGGAGATAGTGGGATGTGTATCATTAAGCTGAATAACTGTCTCGTTTGAGAACTGTGAGAAATCTGTGCCGTGTCTCTGCTTGTATCTCTTTATTATATCCTGAAGAGATGCAGATGAGAAGAAATACTGCTGCTTAAGTCTGAGAACCTTGCCCTCGTGGCTGTTATCGTTGGGATAAAGAACCTTGGAGATATTCTCTGCCGCATTCTTATCCTTAACTGCTGCATCATACTGGCAGTTGTTGAACTCAACGAAATTGAAGTCGTTAACAGCCTCAGCCTCCCACAGACGGAGAGTGTTGATATTGTCTGTGCCTGTACCGATGATAGCCATATCATAGGGAACAGCCTTTACCTGCTGATCTGCAAAGTTTACAAGTACAGTATCCTCTGCTCTCTTGATGCACCAGGGATCACCGAAGCGCTGCCAATCGTCAGCCACCTCAACCTGATAGCCATCCCTTATCTCCTGCTTGAACAGGCCGTATTTATAGCGGATGCCATAGCCGTCCAGGGGAACGTCGTGTGTTGCAGCAGAGTCAAGGAAGCAAGCTGCAAGTCTGCCGAGACCGCCGTTACCGAGAGCAGCATCGTCTATTTCTTCAAATACATTGATATCAACGCCCTTTTCAGCAAGGAGCTTCTTTGTGTGCTCAAGAACACCCATTGCATAAAGGTTGTTGTACATCATACGACCCATAAGGAATTCTGCCGAGAGATAATATGCGCGGCGATGCTCAGCATGGTTCTTTTTGCTGTCTGCCCATTTTTCAGAAATAGCGCCCATCATTGCTTTACCGAGAGCCTCATGAAGCTCTGCGGGTGAAAGCTCGCTGAGCTCCTTACAATACTCGTTCTTAGCGGTAAGTACGAGGTTGTCGACAATGGCATTCTTCTTCATCTTTTTGTCATCCTCCAGCCTTCTGTATATTTTAGCCAAATTATAAAGTCTCTTAGAAATCTTGGGAGTGAGCGCTCCTGCCTTCATTCTCCACGTCCAGTTGCCGCCGAGGGTCGAAGGCTCGTTCATTCTCGCCTCTCCTCCGAGAGCAAGGATATCCTGCATCTGAACGATCGCATAATCACTCACGCTTGCATAAGCGGTGCGGATAAAGCCCCAGTTGTAGCCCTCTGTCTTTGAGAGGTTGCAATACTCCTTAGCAAACTCAAAGTCCTTCTTCTTCACGGTTTTGAGCCAGCCCATTATGGTATCGTTATCGTGGGTTCCCGTGTAGCATACGCTGTTTTTGGTATAATTATGGGGCAGATAATCGCTGTTCTGACGGGAATCAAAGGCAAACTCCAGTATCTTCATTCCCGGGTAGCCGGAATCCTTAAGAAGCTTCTTGACGCTGGGAGTCATGTGACCGAGATCCTCTGCTATGATTGGAACGTCACCAAGACGAGCCTTCATTCTCTTGAAGAATTTCATATTAGGTCCGTCTATCCACTCGCCGTTTACAGCCGTTTCGGAACCGTAGGGAATAGCGTAGAACTGATCAAAAGCTCTGAAATGGTCGATCCTTGTGATATCGAACATTCTTGCCGCTCCCTCAACTCTTCTTATCCACCAGTCAAAGCCTGTTTCCTCAAGATAGATCCAGTCATAAAGCGGATTGCCCCAGAGCTGACCTGTCTCGGAGAAATAATCCGGAGGACATCCGGCAACACAGACGGGCTTAAGCTCATCGTCCAGCCAGAACACCTCGGGATTTGCCCATGTATCAGCGCTGTCCATTGCAACGTAGATAGGCATATCACCAAACAGCTTTATGCCGTTGTCATTTGCATACTGTTTGAGCTCCTTCCACTGCTTATAGAACAGGAACTGCACGAATTTCCAGAACATTACATCCTCATTGAGATAGTTGAGGTAATGTCTTATTGTATCGGGATTTCTGTACTTGATAAGATGGTCGGGCCATTCGGTCCACGCCTTGTCATCAAACAGCTTTTTGACTGCCATATAAAGAGCATAGTCGGTAAGCCAGCGATCCTCATCTCTCATGAAGTCCCAGTATTCCTGCTGATTTCTTGACTTGAAGTTCTCATAAGCCTGTCTGAGCACCTTGAAGCGCTCGTTGTAGATCTTTTCATAATCTACATACTGCTCATTCGAGCCCCAATCGATTTTTCTCAGATCCTCCTTATTGAGCAGCTCCTCCTCACATAGCTTATCAAGGTCGATAAGATAAGGATTACCTGCATAGGTAGAAAACGACTGATACGGAGAATCTCCGTAGCTTGTAGGACCTACCGGCAGGAGCTGCCAATACTGCTGACCCGATGCCTTAAGGAAGTCAACGAAGTCATACGCCGCCTGACCCATGGTTCCTATTCCATAGGGTGACGGCAGTGCGGTGATAGGCATTAATATGCCCGCACTTCTTGCCATTTGAAAATCATCTCCATTCCGAAATATTATTCCTCGGCACTTTCGCACCGGTGCTTTAGAGCATTATTATTCATTACACATTTTAACATATTATTTTTATTTAATCAATAGCTTTGCATAGATTTTTACAATAATTAACGGTTTTTATTTGATAATTTATATTATTTGTTGGTTTTTAGCGGTTTTACTGATTTTCCGATATTATTTTAAGTGCCAGAGAAAGCGCTTTTTCCGCAGAAAGCACCCTTATCTCCTCTCTCGAAAGCTTCTCTCCAAGCCTCAGCTCAAAGCTTTTTGTGTCATTTCTTGTGCTTATTCCTACATATACTGTACCGACAGGCTTCTCCTCTGTACCGCCCGAGGGGCCCGCAAGACCGGTTGTGGCTATTCCGATATCCGCACCCGACAGCCTTCTTACACCCTCCGCCATCTCTCTTGCACACTCATGGCTGTATTCGGAATACTTTTCAAGCGTTTCCTCCGATACCCCGAGCACCTCATGCTTTATCCTGTTTGAATAAGAGCACACCCCCAATTCAAATATCTGAGACGCTCCGGGAATGTCTGTTATCCGCTTTGACACCAGCCCTCCCGTGAGGCTCTCGGCTGATGCAGCCTTCATATTCCTTTTCTTAAGAAGCTCTGCAAGCTCATAAGCCGTTCTGCTCTGCGTCATTCAGGGCTCTCTCCCTTCGTTTTATAATATAGATATTTTACCACAATTCATATCATTTCACAATATACATACTGCATGAATACCACATGTTAACAATTTGTTAACAACTTATTTGTCGAAATGCTTTATACTGTTCTATAATCAATGTGGGAGGCGGGAGAATGCTACACGACAAGCACATCTTTAATGTTCTTATAATTAACATTCTGTTAGGTATTATATGGCATTATGCATCGTTTTTCCTTTGTATAATGAAGCAAAACGAAGATTTCTCTCCCGATAAGAAAATATACCGCCCGAAAAAGTGGGAACGTGACGGAAGATTCTACAGCGATACTCTCAAAATAAATAAATGGAAGGATCGTCTGCCTAAGCACACCGGGAAAAACGGCTTTTCCAAGGAGCATTTAGACGAGCTGTCGATAGATTACATCGACACCTTTATCAGAGAGACCTGCAGAGGAGAATGGAACCACACCCTTAACTGTATGTTTGCAGTCATTCTTATGATAATCAACTCACCCCTCATGGGTCTGTTCCTGAGTGCGCTGCTACTTATCGGGAATGTACCTTTTATTTTTATCCAGCGCTATAACCGCTTCCGCCTGGAGAGGCTCAGGAAAATGATCCTAAGAAAACAGAAGAATGCCGCCCGCTGCGGTAAAGGTTACATCATGGACGGAGACTGAATATGGATTGGTTTTTTTGTGACAGCGTTTCAGAGACACAGCTCATCACCGGCGAGGATGCCGTACATATTTCGAGAGCGCTGAGAATGTCGGTCGGTGAATTGTTGACCCTGTGCGATAAGACCCGCACCGAGCATTTGTGCAGGATCGAGAGGATCACCCCCGAGGGCGTACTTGTGCGTGAGGTCGCAAAAAGCGAATGTCTGCACGAGCCAACTGTCGAGGTGACACTATTCGCCTCGCTGACAAAAGGCGACAAAATGGAGAGCGTGATACAAAAGTCGGTTGAGCTGGGGGTACACAGGATAGTTCCGGTTCTGACCGATCGGTGCATATCCCGTCCGGACAATAAATCCGCAGAAAAAAAGCAGGCAAGGTACAGAAAAATCGCCGAACAAGCGGCAATGCAGTCACAGAGAGCACTCATACCCGAGGTCAGTCCTTTATGCTTACTGAAGGAAGCAGCAACAATGCTTGAACTCTTTGATCTGGCTATCGTCTTTTATGAGGGCGGCGGCAAGCCCTTGCGTGAGCTGATAACGGAAGCTCACCGGCGTATTGCTATATTCACAGGACCGGAAGGCGGCTATGAGGAAAGCGAAATCACACTCCTCACTTCAGTCGGAGCCGCTGCAGCGACTCTCGGCAAACGGATATTAAGGGCCGAGACCGCTCCTCTTGCGGCCCTTTCCGCAATAATGTTCCACACGGGGAACTTAGAGTAAGCAGCTCTTATATGATAAGAGCATCATTTCATCAGCCAACGCCTACGGAGCTTTTCAGCCTCCGACAGCATGAATGACACCTTGCATTATTTGATCTCTTGCACAATTAAAGCAGACAGCTCTATTGCGGGCTGTCTGCTTTTTTATCCCTTTCCGGTTATTCAGTTCCATAGTTTTACGAGGAAACCGGCATGTAAGCCTCTCTCGTACCGCTTTTCTTAAATACATCAAAAAGCTCGTATAAGCTGGCTGTATCAGTCAAGCCACTCAACATCGGTAACATAGATGACCTCACAGGAGCCGTCACCAGTATCTGTCCGCACCGTGCTCGAATGCCAAGCAAAGCTCTCCCCCGTCTTGTTATTGTAGCCGTCGGCATTCACAAGATAACCCTTTATCCTGACATGGTCGCCTGTTCTTATCAGCTTTATCTTTAGCCTGATGTCCATGTCGGCAGGTATCAGATGATTGTTCGATATTTCAAGGCTTGCGTCTCCGGAGGAACCTAATATTTCCGCATCCTCAGGACTGATCCTGTATCTCACCCACCTGTTTGCCTGCTCCCAATGGAAATCTATCGTCTCATTGTATTCTGCGACCCTTCCCCATGCAAAAGCAACGTCCTTCGGTCCAAGCCTGTCGCCTATGCTCCGGCTGGTGTAATTCTTTGTATGCACAACAAGCCCCTCAATATCGTAAGAGTACAAAAAGCCAATTCTCATCTGATAGCCGTCCAGCTCAAACCGGACAAACCCCTCCGCAGGACTCTGTTTCGGAGCAGGAATGCCTGCTATGGCATTCCGTGTCCCGTTCAGGTCGGCAAGCGACATACACAGGGCGCCGAGTATGGATATCAGGATTATCAGTCTGAGCCATCTGTCGACCCTTTTCATATCTTTCATTTTCCGATGCCCCCATTCATGTTGTATTATCGTATACAACGCCCTGCCGATACTCAGCGCCAAGTGAAGATCAAGCTCAGCCGTCGATAGATCTGCACAGCTCTATAAGATCCTCATAGTTATTCATCTCAACCGCCCTTTTTCTCAAAGCAGCAGCTCCCCTCATTCCCTTGAAGTACCACGCAGCATGCTTTCTTGCCTCACGCATTGCAACATTCTCTCCCTTATATTCACACATCCTTGCAACATGGCGAAGAAGAACGGTTATCCGCTCGGCGTCTGATACCGGCAATGAAGGTCTGTCGTGACCCAGAAGTCTTGATATCTCGCTGAATATCCATGGGTTTCCGAGCGCACCTCTGCCTATCATTACCATATCGCAGCCTGTCCGCTCTACCATTTCAGCTGCAAGCTCTGCACTCGTTATATCTCCGTTTCCGATAACGGGAATGCGGACCGCTCTTTTAACCTGTTTTATTATCTCCCAGTCAGCTGCGGGCATATACTGCTGTTCCCTCGTTCTGCCGTGTATGGTCACCGCATCTGCGCCGGAGGCTTCGCAGATCTTAGCTACCTCAACGGCATTCACCGTGTTTTTGTCCCAACCCTTGCGGAGCTTTACGGTTACGGGTACGGGAACCGCATCCTTTACAGCCCTTACTATCCTCCCGCACAGCTCAGGCTCCTTCATCAGCGCAGCACCGCAGCCGTTCATCGCAATTTTCGGCGCAGGACACCCCATATTGATATCTATTATGTCAGGAGAATACTCCATGGCGATCTTTGCCGCTTTGGCCATTGTCTCAGGCTCGTTTCCGAAAAGCTGAACAGCGGCAGGTCTTTCCTTCTCCGAAAGTACAAGAAGCTCTCTCGATTTTTCGCTCCCGTATACAAGCCCCTTTGCGCTGACCATTTCTCCCACAACATAAGACGCTCCGAAGCTGACGCAAAGCTCCCTGAAAGCCCTGTCAGTCACTCCCGCCATGGGAGCCAAGGCCGCATAACCGTTTATCTCTTTATTTCCTATTTTCATCTCATCATTCCTTTATTACTAAACAGGCAATAGCCGAAGGGCGCAACCGTCCTTCGGCTATAACAGATTATCACAATACCTTTGAAAGGAAATCCTTGAGCCTCGGATTCTGAGGAGCTCCGAAGAATTCTTCGGGAGGATTTTCCTCTGCAATAACACCGTCATTGATGAACATGACCCTGTCTGCGACCTCTCTTGCAAAGCCCATTTCATGTGTAACTATCACCATAGTCATACCGCTGTTTGCAAGATCCTTTATCAGTGAGAGCACCTCTCCGACCATTTCGGGGTCAAGAGCGGAGGTAGGCTCATCAAACAGCATTACATCAGGATTCATCGCAAGGGCCCTGACTATAGCGACTCTCTGCTTCTGGCCGCCCGACAGACTCATCGGATAAGCATTCGCTTTATCCGAAAGACCTATCCTTGCAAGAAGCTCGTCTGCTTTTTTCTCCGCCTGCTCCTTGGTCATCTTGCCAAGCTTCACGGGAGCAAGCATTATGTTCTTTTTTATTGTCATATTCGGGAAAAGGTTGAACTGCTGGAACACCATTCCCATTTTTTCACGCATCTTGTTGATATCCACGCACTTATCGGTGATATCCGTTCCCTCAAAGCGGACTATGCCCGAATCAGGCGTCTCAAGGAGATTGAGGGAGCGAAGGAAGGTAGACTTTCCGCAGCCGGAGGGTCCTATGAGGGCAACCACCTCACCCTTTGAGATAGTGGTAGTGATACCTCTGAGTACCTTATGATCCCCAAAGCTCTTTCTCAGATCCGCCACCTCAATAAGAACGTCCTTTTTGTCGGGGCCTATCTTTTCTCTTGCGTTTGCCTTTGAACCGGAATCAGAGGCTTTTCCGGCATTGTCAGGAGCAGTCCTCTCAGCGGCAGCTTCTTTCGCTGTTTCTGCGCTCTCTGCTGCCTTTTCAAGTGTCAGCTTTTTCTCCTCCGTCTTGCTTGCGGGTTTATTGACCTCAGCCTTACCTGCGGCGTTTTTCTTTTTATTTTTCATTTTTCTTCAGTCTCCTCTCAAGAACAGTTACTATCCTCGTCAGAATGATCACTATGATGAGGTAAATGATCGCAACGGCAATAAGCGGCAGGAACGCATCAAAGGTCTGCGAACGGATAATGTCGCCGCCCATGGTAAGATCCTGAAGTGCGATATAACCGCAGATAGCGGTTTCCTTGAGAAGCGCTATTACCTCATTGAGAAGTGCGGGGAGCATGTTCTTGAATGCCTGCGGCATAATAATGCTCGACATAGTCTGCTTATAGCTCAGTCCGAGACATCTGCCCGCCTCAAACTGTCCTTTATCAACAGCGTTGATACCCGAGCGTATTACCTCCGCAACATAAGCCGCCGAATTAAGACCAAAGGCTACTACCGCAACAACTATCTTGCTCACGTCTACTGCGCTGAATACTCCGTAATAGATTATGAGAAGCTGGAGCACTGCAGGCGTACCTCTGATTATAGTAAGATACAGCTTGCATATAAAGTTGAGTATAACAAGCTTTCCGTTCTGGTCATGGACCGTTCTTACAACTGCGATAAGCGTACCCAGAAGCAGACCTATCAGTATCGACAGAGCCGTTATCATAAGAGTAGTACCTAAACCGTCAAGAAGATAACGCCACCTGTCCTGATCTATGAAGTTCTGCCTCAGCTTCTCCCAGAAGTTCAGAGTCTCGCCGTCCGCCTCCTTATTGTGTATGATAATAACCTGCTTTGAGGTAGTATACGGATCGGAGAAATCTACATTTTTCTTTCTCTCCTCGGTAACGGTCATGCCTGCGGCGCCGACGTCAGCCTTTCCTGCATCTACTGCTGCAATGATCGAGTCGAATTTCATGTTTTCGATCTTGAGCTCCATGCCAAGCTCATCGCAGACCGCCTGCATGATATCCATATCTATTCCGACGATATTTCCGTTGTCCACATATTCATAAGGCGGGAACTCCGCATTCGTTGCTACGACAAGAGTTCCTTGCCGTTCAACATTCTTTTTCTGGTAAGGGCTTTTGCCCTTTTCCTCATCGGTGCCGATATAGTTTGTGATAATGCTGCTGATAGTTCCGTCCTCTTTGAGCTTTTTAAGGGCTGCATTTATTTTGTCGAGCAGCTCGGTGTTTCCTTTTTTCAGACAAAGAGCATAATCCTCAAGCGTAAACTCTTCATCAATTATTCTGATATCGTTATTTTTTAACACGAAGCTCTTTGCAGGCTGCTCATCAAGGATCACGCAGTCTATTTTCTTTTGCTTCAGTGCCTGAACAGCGTCAGCCGCCTTGCTGTAGCGCTCCACCTTTGCAGTTCCGTCATTTTCATAATCTGTTGCATAGATATCACCCGTTGTGCCAAGCTGTACGCCTATCGTTTTGCCTATGAGATCGTCTACGCTGTCTATCTCGTCATCAAACACGATTATTACCTGCTTTGAGGTTGTGTATGAGTCTGAGAAATCGACATTCTTTTTCCTCTCATCGGTAACAGTCATTCCTGCTGCTCCGATATCCGCCTTACCTGCATTGACTGCCGCTATTATAGAATCGAACTTCATGTTCTCTATCTTAAGCTCCATTCCAAGCTCATCGCAGACAGCCTGCATCATATCCATGTCGATACCCGTGATCTTGCCGTTGTCCACATATTCATAGGGCGGGAATTCGGCATTTGTCGCTACAACAAGCGTGCCGTTTCTTTTGACGTCCTTCTTTTCATAAGGCGCAGCGCCTTTTTCTTCATCCGTACCGATATAGTTAGTGATTATCTTTGCAAGGGTCCCGTCCTCTTTGAGCTTTTTGATAGCAGCGTTTACCTTGTCGAGAAGCTCCTTATTGCCTTTTTTCAGACAAAGCGCATAATCCTCAAGTGTAAACTCCTTTTTGAGTATCTTGATATCCTTATTTCTCTGCACAAAATTAAGAGCAGGCTGTTCGTCAAGGATAACGCAGTCTATCTTCTTCTGCTTGAGCGCCTGAACAGCGTCAGCAGCCTTACTGTAGCGTTCCACCTTTGCAGTGCCGTCGTCCTCATAATCCGTTGCATAGATATCGCCCGTTGTGCCAAGCTGAACGCCTATCGTCTTACCCTTGAAATCATAAGCCGCCTCCTCGGAGGCAGGCTCCTCTTCAGTCTCCTCTGACGGCTCCGGCTCCGGCTCAGGCTCTGTGTATGTAGCTATTTTCTGAACGGAAGTCGCATATACTCCGGTAAACGAGATCTCCTTCTTAACATCATTGTGTATTTTATAATCGGATGCGCCCATTGCTCCGACATCAGCAGTCTCCCATACTACCGAAGATGCGATCCTTTCCTTATCAGTCACCGTTACCGCAAGCTCCGTTTTGAGAATATCGCATACCGCCTGCATAACGTCTATATCAATTCCGACAAAGGTTCCGTTCTCGATGTATGCATAGGGCTTCATAGAGGTATTCACCGCAAGGGTGATCGTGCCTGTTCTCTCAATATCCTTTTTCTTATAAGGTGTTTTTCCCTTTTCGGCATCAGTGCCCGCATAGTTTTTTACTATACTTTCGAGGGTCTTGTTGTCCTTGAGAGTTTTCAGAGCCTTATTCATCTTATTGAGCAATTCTTTATTGTCGCTCTTCAAAAGGAACCTGTACTCCTCCATGGAGAACTCCTTTTCGATGACATTAACTCCCTCATTCTGCTGAGAAACCGCCATTATCGAGCTCTCATCAAGCACAATGCAGTCTATCCTCTTTTCGGTGAGCGCCCTTACAGCCTCAGCCTGCGAGTAGAAGTATTCTACTGACGAGCGTGAGGTCTCCTCATAGGGCCTTACTCTGAGTTCTCCTACAGTACCGAGCTGTACGCCGACATTTTTTCCGCTGAGCTCGTACTCCTCTGCCTGCTGTGTGTCGTTCTCGCCCTCCGCGTATACAAGAGGTGTGTTGAACAGTACAGTAAAACAGAGCGCTGTAAGGAGCAGCGCCATTATTGCTGCCGCTGTTCTTTTTGTTCTGCTTGAATTTACCATTTCTGTTTCCTCCAATAAAACAAGATACTTCATGTTATATCATATTTTTTCGCATTTTACAATATAATTTGAAGAAAATACATAAAACTGCAGCTTGTTTTCAATATTTTTGCTTTATTGACAGTATTCCCAAAAAGCTGTTTTCGGTTTATTCTGATTCTGTGTGATCGAGACAGACTTAATAATAACCTCGTAAAATCATAGCTTGAACTAAAACTCAGATCATATGCATCATGAGCTCCTGTTTCTGATCCTGCTCCAATACTCCTTATATGCCTGTTCAGTCTTGTTTTCTCCCGGCTCATAGTATACTGTCCCGACAAGACTGTCAGGAAGATACTGCTGATTGGTCCAATGATCGGGATAATCGTGAGGATAGATATAGAACTGACCCTTTTTATTTACATCATCTCCGTCGTAATGCTTGTTCTGAAGGTGACGGGGAAAACCTGTGCCTTTGCCTGCCTTGACATCGGAGATTGCATTGTCTATTGCCATATATGCGGAATTTGATTTCGGTGACAATGCCACAAGAACTGCCGCATCCGCAAGGGGTATCCTTGCTTCCGGAAGCCCCACCATGAGGGCGGCATCCACTGCAGCCTTGACTATGGGGATTATCTGCGGATTTGCAAGTCCTACGTCCTCACAGGCGCAAACCATAAGTCTTCGGCAAGCCGAGGGCAGATCGTCCGCTAAAAGTATACGCGCAAGATAATGCACTGCCGCATCCGGATCAGAGCCTCGCAGGGACTTTTGAAATGCTGAGAGAAGGTCATAATGCTCATCGCCCTCACGGTCATATTTTATTGCGCTTTTCTGTGTGAGAGCATCTACCGTATTATATGATACCACTCTTTTCCCTTCATCAGGAAAGGTGGATATTACAGAAAGCTCAACGGCATTTATAGCTTTTCGGACGTCGCCGCCACAAGCAGAAGCAATATGCATTACAGCCTCCTCGGAAAAAACTATATCCTCACCGAGCTCCTCCACCATAAAGGAAACCGCTCGTCTCACCGCCTTTGCAACGTCCTCCTTCTCAAGAGGCTTGAATTCAAAAACGGTAGCTCTGCTGAGTATTGCGCTGTAAACGTAAAAATACGGGTTTTCAGTTGTAGAGGCAATAAGAGTGATACTCCCGTTCTCAATGAACTCAAGAAGAGTCTGCTGCTGCTTTTTATTGAAATACTGTATCTCGTCAAGATAGAGAAGTATACCGCTCAAGCCCGAAAAGCCTGAGAGCTCCTCAACAATATTGCGTATGTCCGCAGTTGTAGCTGTAGTTCCGTTGAGCTTGCGAAGAGCTCGGTTCGTTTTTTTAGCGATCATCGCCGCAAGCGTGGTTTTACCGACACCCGACGGCCCGTAAAAAACCATGTTAGGTATCTGACCGGACATGATGATATTTCTGAGGGGTCTGCCCTCGTCAAGCAAGTGGTGCTGACCTACTATATCATCGAGGGACTGAGGTCTTATTCTGTCTGCAAGGGGGGAATTCATAAAAATCACCGTCTTTATATGGATTTATATTATCATAGCAAATATTACTCCGGAAAGCAACTCCGGCGCAGAACCTTCACTCCCGTATTCGCGGCATAGCTTTATCGTGATGTCATGCTTCAACACCGTAGCGTTTTTGTTCGGATCAACATTGAACCGGAGCGTAAACACGGGAGCGTCAGCATACCGACTACACACAAAAACGACTCAGTTATAGTATTCATAACCGAGCCGTTTCATAGAGTATTACTATTTATTTAGTCACCTTAAGGGTGAGCACCTTTGATACTATCTTTCCGCTGCTGTCCTTTACCTTGACCTTGAAGTTATACTTTACTGCAGCGGCAGGTCTGAAAAGAACTGTATTACTGCTGCTGTAATCACGCAGCCTTTTATATGCCTTTGCCGACGCCTTCTTGTAGTATACCGAGTATGTATAGCCGCCTGTGCCGCCATTTGCATTGCAGCGTACCTTTACACTCTGTTTTACCCTTACAGACTGTGCGCTGAGAGTCGAGGTGTTTGTGAGGGGCTTTACTGCGGTAACATTGATTATCTTAGAACTGCTGTTTCCTCTACTGTCTTTAGCTATGATCTTGACATTATAGGTAACAGCAGCCTTCGGTTTAAACTTTACCGAGGTATTTGTCGTGTTAGAGACAAGTGTTGTCCATTTTGAGCCTGTGGTCTTTTTGTAGAGCACAGAATATTTATAGGGCGCTGTACCGCCGGAAGCCTTACAGTTGACAGTTACCGACTGACCCAGAGTGATCTTTTTAGCTGAGACCGTGGAGTTGTTAGTCAGCTTTTTCTGCGGAGCACTTTCGGGACTGATAACCTTTATCCCGTAATCATTATCGCTATAGTGATAAGAACAATCCACTCTTAAATAATAAACCCCGCTTTTTAATGGTATACTATTCGAGGTATGTGATGTAACATTCCCGGCATATGTCCATTCAGCAATTAGAGAATTGGTATTATCGTGTTTATATAGTCCTACGTCCCAATAACTATAACTGTTATCAACACGATCGTGGTTAAATGCGATTTTTACACTCTTATTGCCGCTGATCGTAAATCTATAAAAATCTGTATCATCATCTGTATAAAGCGTCCCTTTGTATTCCGAATTAAGTTTGATGCTTGTAGCGGACTCAAAAACATCATTGACTTCTTTCTCCCAATTCTGTGTGGAAACAGCATTTACGGTTATTCCATAATCAATATCACTGTAATGATAAGATGAATCAACTCTTACATAATATGTACCCTTAGGTAAACCGATATTACAAGTGGAATCGCTCTTGGCATTTCCGGTGAATAAATAATCTAATGTTTTTGTATATTCATTATCATCCTTATATAATCTGACATGCCAATAATAATAACTACTATCAATATAATCATGTTTGAAAGTAATATTGACCTTTGAATCACTGGTTAAATTAAACTTATAATAGTCCGTATCATCATCATCCCAGATCGAACCGCAGAAATACCTGTTAGGGTAGACAGGTGTTGCTGTATCAAAAGAATCGTTGACTTCTTTTTCCCAATTTGAAACGACCTGGGCATTTACAGAAAAAGTATACTGCAAATCAGAAAAATGATAAGAAGATTCGATCAAGAGATAATAATCACCCTTGGGAAGACCTATATTGTTGGAATACTGTGTTTTCATATCCCCTTCAAAATAAGAATTAAATACCTCTGTATTTTCATTATCGTCCTTATAAATATGGGCTTCCCAATATTTATAACTATTATCAATATAGCTGTGAGAAAGCTTGAGATTTACCTTGGAATCACTGCTTAAAGTAAATCTGAAATAATCACTATCGTATGAATCCGAAATATAGTCTTTATAATCTGTATTGACATTGATTCTCGTAGCACTGTCAAAGCTGCTTCCGGATGCATAAACAGTTATTCCGCTTTTAACGATCTGAGGCATGAAAAGCGAGCTCATGCCGAAAAGGATAATGAAAGATAAAAAGAGAGAACCGATCTTTCGTTTTAATTTTGACATAATGACAACCTCCTGAATGTAAAATATATATGATCAACTAACCTGACTCTTATAATTATTATACATCACATCAGATAAGAAGTAAATAAAAAATAATATCATCACAAAACTGTAATAAAAAAATGAAATCCGATGAGTTAAAATATTTAATAACAGAATAAAATGAAATATAAGAAGATATCACTGCACTAATATTATCTTACAAAACATATCTCAAAATTTCTTAAAAAAGAAATACAAAAAAATAGCAGGAACAACAAAAAGATCCTGTCTGAAAAGACAGGATCTATATAAAAGGGTATCGCACCCTGAAAACTGAATAAAGCAGTGAAAGCAAGAAAGCCAAGAAGAACTTGGACAAGCCCTCGACCAATTAGTACTGCCAA
>ONFW01000079.1 GCA_900317215.1 uncultured Eubacteriales bacterium
ATCGGACTTCCGCAGAATGAAACGGTGGACGTGGTGTTCTATAACAGCAGCGGCGCCCGTGAAAATCTTATGCGCGAGAGCGCAGATGCCAACGGCAGACTGGAGGGGCTGAAGTATTACCTTTCCGGCGATGAAAGAATTGAATTTTCACAGCTTCCTGTCGGAACAAAATACAGGATAACCGAGGAGGCGTCCGCTTATAAGGCTGCGTATAAGATAGAGGTCGGCGGTGAGCTTATTGAAAGACAGGAGAATGAGCTGACAAATACCTCTCTTACAACGGGTGAGGCTGACAATGACGGCAATTATACCGAGGAGGGAATGAACATTATCCACGAGGGCGGCGATGTTGAGGTGACCTATACCAACACAAAGCTGCAGCGTGAAGTGACTATCACAAAGTCGGCCGATTTTTCCGAATCGGATATGTCCTATTCCGAGAGAAAGGCTTTGGAATTTACCTTCCTTGTGAGCTTTAAGGGTCTTACATCGGGAAATGCTTACAGGCTTGAATATACCGACAAGGACACGACAGGGATCATCGGCGAGGACGAATTTAGCGCTGAGTCAGACGGTTCGGCCGATATAAGGATACTGCTTAAGGACGGTATGTCCTGCAGGATAAGCGACCTACCGATCGGAGCCGCATATACCGTGACGGAAGAAGCCTGCCCCAGGTTTATTTCGGAATACAGCATAGAAGGCAACAGCAATTCATTGATAGCAAGGTTTGAGGATAAGAACACCGAGCCTGGAAAGGAGCTGTCAACGGCGAAGGAAACGGTCAATACAAACGATCACGATATCCTTATACTGTTCAAAAACACCTACAACGCCTCAGATTTCGTACTTCCTGCGGCAGGCGTTGACGATATGAGAGGGCTGACTGCAGCCGCCTTATCGGGACTTCTTCTCTTTGCGGCTTTGTATTTCATCTCTTACAGAAGAAAATACAGGTAATAATACGAAAACCGACCGTTTCGGCGCTTCATTGCGCTGTGCGGTCGGTTTTTACATTTTGATTGAAATAACAATCCTAAGCTTGTTTGTCAACTCCTTTATTATCGTCTTGATTAGCTGATTACTGAAACAGAAGTCAATTGTCGGCAGGAATTAAAGTCACATTGACTGTTGATGTCGTCGTTCGCTTCTTGTATAAGTTCAAAGTTATACCAAAACAAATATTGTTTTATTCTTTTTTTGTCCTTGAAAACGGGAGCTGTGCCAAAATGATTGCCGCAAACATAATGATACAACCGGTCAGTTCACGAATACTCATTACCTCATTCAGGATCAAAGCGCCGGCTATTACAGCAAAGACGGATTCCAGGCTCATCAGCAGAGAGGCAACAGCCGGATCAGTATGTTTTTGAGCGACGATCTGGAGTGTGTATCCTATTCCGCCGGAAATAATTCCGCAATACAGTATCGGGATAATTGCGGATAAGATCTTTTCGGGACTTGGTGCTTCAAAGATAAAAGCAACAATCCAAGAAATAGCTGCTGTCGTAATAAATTGTATCGCAGACATCCGTATCGGATTACATGTGCTGACAAAGTAATCGCAGCACAAGATGTGTCCGCTGAATAATAATGCGCAGATTAGGATTAGAGCATCTCCTTGTGAAAGAGAAAAGCCTTCGTTCATACATAGCAGATACATACCGACAATTCCAAGCAGTACAGCGATCCATACTGCAAGCGTACCGCGTTTTTTAAAAATCACTAAATTCAAAACCGGTACGATCAGGATATACAGAGCTGTAATAAAGCCTGCTTTACCTGCTGTCGTATATACGATTCCCATTTGTTGAAAAATGCTCGCTGAAGCAAGGAATACACCGCAAAGGATACCGCCCTTAACAGTATTTCTATGATATTTGTTTTTTTGCTCAATGCTTTTAATGTGCGGTTTGGTTTTTATGAATAATGAGACGATTCCTATTGCTGCTGCAGCCAAAGTCATTCTGGCTGCATTAAAGGTGATCGGCTCGATCTGTTCCATTCCGGAGCGCTGAAAAACAAAAGCGGTTCCCCATATAACTGCTACGAGAACCAACAAAAGACTACCGATCATTTTTTTCTTGTTCATATTGTGCACCTGCCCTAATTATTTGACCTTTATTTCCGGTAGGTGTCCACCCGTATATCAGGATATCATCATTCGGATCAATAAAACATGATATTCTTTGTTTTAATATATCATAATAAAGCATTTTTGTCTATACCCATATATCGGACGTTGCTCACCTCAATCAAACAAGCTTGTTGGAGCTCATGGGGGACTCCTTTTCTGGCGAAAAGGAGTCACAAAGGATTTTGATTTTTATTGACAATTATATAAATATGTGCAATAATAAAGACATAGGGAATGATTGTCTCCCTTGGGAAACCAGAACCGCTTTTCAAAGCTGATGACATCTGCAATCTTTGCAGGGGGAATCAGCCTTTTTTTATTCCTTCTGCATGAACAGGAGGAAATAATATGCTTTTAAGCTTTGCGCTAATACTGCTGTCAGGTATGCTGGTAAGTAAATTTTTATCTCTTATCAAGCTTCCGCGGCTTATCGGAATGATAGGTATCGGTATTCTGATCGGTCCTTTTTGTCTGAATCTGATTGATACGACTGTGTTGGATATTTCATCGCAGCTTCGTCAGATTGCCTTGGTCATCATTTTGCTCAGAGCCGGTCTTAATCTGAAAATTGATGATTTGAAAAAGGTTGGACGACCGGCGATACTTATGTGCTTTGTTCCGGCAAGTCTTGAAATCATCGGAATGATTCTTGTTGCTCCTTTGCTTTTTCAGTTGGATATTATTGATTCACTAATTATGGGTACTGTTATAGCAGCAGTTTCTCCGGCTGTAATTGTTCCTCATATGCTGAAGATAATGGATAAGGGATTCGGAGTAAAAAAAGGTGTTCCACAAATGATTCTCGCCGGAGCATCTGCTGATGATGTTTTTGTTATCGTTCTATTTACATCATTTACCGGAATGGCGAGAACCGGTTCCTTTGAAGCACTCGATCTTCTTCGTATACCCACCTCCATTCTATTTGGACTAATAGCAGGAATACTGATTGGCTTTATTCTTCACAAGCTGTTTGAAAAAGCAAATGTTGATCCGACAAAAATAATAATTGTTTTTGTGTGCATCTCTTTTGTACTTGTCACAATCGAAAATGCCGCCGCAGGTATTATTGGTTTTTCGGGACTTATAGCAACAATGATGTTAGGAATAACATTTGCAAGCAGATCCGAAAAAAAAGCCAAATCAGTTTCGGAGGGCCTTTTTAAAATATGGATAGCCGCCGAAATAATACTTTTTGTACTCGTTGGCGCAGCAGTTGATATTAATTATGCTTTTCGAGAGGGTGCAAAAGCTATACTGCTTATCATCTTAGTTCTTGTTTTTCGTATGTCCGGAGTATTGCTTTGTATGATCGGTACAAGGCTGAATAAAAAAGAGAGGTTGTTTTCAATGCTCGCATATACGCCCAAAGCAACAGTTCAGGCAGCGATCGGAGCAATTCCTCTTTCTATGGGGTTGAGTTCGGGAAACACGATACTCACTGTTGCTGTAGTTGCTATTCTTCTGACAGCACCATTAGGCTCTTTTCTTATAGATATTACTTATAAAAAGCTTCTTGAGCGATCATGATCTCGATCAGAGCAAACAAAAAGGACTGCACCCGCAGTCCTTTTTATGCGCTTGTTTTTCTCTGTCATAAGGATTTTGGGTACCTGCGGCGGCATTATAATCAGGATAAACGCACCGTATATACCATAAAGAAATTCAAAATGCCGCCCTCAAGCGAAAACAAAAGCTTATATCTCTTTTTTCGGTGTAGAAGCTATGATCAGTAAATGCTTCTGTCTGTAATTCAGTCTGCCTTGCCTGAGTAGGTGATGTCATCACCATAGATCGTAGTCCAGTCATCTTTCATTGATACCGCTGTCCAGCCGTTTTCTTCACAGCTTTTACGCATCTTTTCGGCTTTTTCCACGTTGCCGTTTTCTCTTTGTGTATCATCACAGCAGAGCATGAATGCAGCGCTCTTGTATTTGTTATTGCTTATGACATAGTTCGCCATAGCAGCATCACCGGAGCTGTTGCCGAAGGACAGTACCGGCTTAACGCCGATCTCCTGTTCGATCACAGTGACCTTGTTCATTTTCAGATTTTTTATCAGGAAATCTCCGCCGGTCACAAGCTTATCCTCCTGCGTGAATGTATAATCAAGTCCGTCAGCATCGCCCTGCCCCGTAGCTACAAGAGATTCATCCGAGCCGATCATCTGACTGCGCGGGATATTTACAGTGCCCTCAGCAAGTCCTCTTGTTATCAGCCTGTCTGTACCGCTGACGATATATACCTTAAAGTCATTTGCCTGTAAGAGATCAATAACCTGTAGCATGGGCTTATAGAATGCCTGTCCGTTTGTCATGTTGGTATAGCTGTTCATAGGCTGATCTCTGTAAGCCTTGACATAGGCGTCAAATTCCTCAGGTGTCATCCCCTTAAAGGCGGTAGCAACAGCAGTGCCGTGCTTAACATCCAGTCCCTTGGGATACTCACCCGTTCTGAAGTATTCCTCTATGATCTTTGCGGTCTCCTTTTCCTCATCGCTTGCCTTATCCTTATAATCCGGATCCTCCATTACCCTGTGATAAAGCAGCTTATGGTCAAAATAGCCCGGATCTGTTTCGCAGCAGAGGGTGCCGTCCATATCAAATACGGCGATACGGTTTTCGACGGGAATAAAGAACTCTGAGCTTTCATCGGTAATCACCTTTATATAGTCTGTAAGCTGAGCTTTGAGCGGAGCCGAATCCGTCCATAATGAAAGTGTATCCTCCTGTGACGCTTTACTGTCTGTTTCAACCTTTTTTATAGCGTCGTCAACATTCTTTGCAAGCTCCATGCTCTGGAAATCCGTATTATCTGACAACTCCATATCAAAGCCCGGTGTAATGTCAAGCTCGGCCTTAGCACTTGCAAAAGAAAGGTCAAGCATGTGTCCTCCCTTTGTCCGGTCATCTGAAATAAAGTGGAAGTGCCATCCTGCTGCATTCAGACCGCTCATATAATCGGGGCAATAAAGACCCACTACCGTACCTGTGATATTTTCATAATTAAACTCGCGCTGATCTGTTTCAAGCGCTTTGTCAAGGCTCTTGTAGGGCTTTTCCTGTTTTATCTCGCTGCGGACGAACATCTTTTCAAATGTACCGCTGACCTTTACAAGATAAAACATATTCTTGCCCTTTTCATTTACTGTCTTGTCAAGCTCGGTCTTGAAGGAGGTCATATCCTTTATGTCCTTCATATCGACTGATACATCGCTGTCAAAAAAGCTGACATTTGAGAAGGGAACGGTTTCATCATCAGCAGCCTCTCTTACAGTGCCGTCACCCAAGGCTTGATAAACTTTGCCGTCAATAACTATCATTTCTCCGTTGACGCCCTCAAAGGTGCCGATACCTGTGTCGCCGTGTTTTTTAAGCTCGCTGACCTTGATTATGCCGTCATAGTAACCCTGAGTGAGAGATTGCAAAAGTGCTACCTGATAAACGGTTTCTCTGTCCTGTGCCGTTTCGGAAACGCTTGTGTTATTCTGTGGTGCTTCTGTTTTGTTTTCCTGCTTCTGATTGCAGGCGGAGAAAGACAGTGCCATTGATGCCAATAAAAGGATAGCTATTTTCTTTTTCATTCTTTCGACCTCCATTTGTATTGTTTTATTTATAGACCTGAGTACATACAAAGCAGCATAACAGAACTTTGATTAAACCCATTATAAGTATAATATCAATGCTCTACACTGTCAACCTTTGTCTGTCTATAAAATCAAGGGAATGGATACGGTGATGTTCTGCCGGAGTTCGGATAGTATCTCATTTCTGAAAACCGATTTATTTTTTTAAAAAACGCAACGAAATAAGCATAGATCCGGTCTATAATAGTAAAGGGTAAATAGATCCGGATCCTATAAGCCTTTGGAGGAATCAATATGGAAGACAACAAAATAATTGAGCTTTTTTTCAAGCGTGATGAAAATGCTGTTAAGCAAACTAAGGAAAGCTACGGAAAGCAGCTTTATGCGCTTGCGTTTCGTATCCTGCAAAGCAAAGAGGATGCGGAAGAGTGTGAAAGCGACACCTATTTGAAAGCATGGAACTCAATACCTCCGCAAAAGCCAAATCATTTATTCGCATACCTTGCAAAGATATGCAGAAATAACGCTTTGAATATGGCTGAAAAAGCGAGCACCGAAAAGCGTAATGCTGTTATTGTGGAGCTGACAAAGGAACTTTCAGACTGCCTGCCTGATAACAGTACCTTGGAAAAAGCAGCAGAGAAGGAGCTTGGCGAAACTATCAGCGAATTTCTGAGAACTGTTTCAACGGATAACCGGATAATCTTTATCAGGAGATACTTCCTTTCAGAAACGATATCTGACATTTCCAAAGCCCTCAGTCTCAGCGAAAGCAAGGTAAAAAGCTCTCTTTTCAGAACAAGAAATAAGCTCAGGGACTATTTATCAAAGGAGGAATTATTATGAAAAGCAATAAGCTTTTTAATGCTATGAGCAATATTGACGAGGAGCTTATAAATCAAGCTGTAAATGCTCCCCAAAAGAAAAGTCTGCCCGTTTTCAGGATCACAGCCATAGCCGCAGCGCTGGTGTTTATAGCGCTGTCTGCTGTTGTTCTTGTAAATATGAACAAGCAAACAGACATGGTCGCAGAGCCGAATTCCACGGAGGTGAAGAAAGCAGAAAACAAAGACACCGATACTGCTGAAACAAAGGGACAGCAGGATGAAAGCTCGTCTATTGTTTTTACAGGTCACTACAGTGTTCCGTCAGATCATTCTGAGGAAAATAAGCCTTCACAAGCTTCATCAGCAGCTTCCGCTGAAAGTACACCTGCATTCCAAGCAAGCGTAACAGCCGGCGATGAAGAAGATCACAGCGATATGCTCGGATTTATTATAACAGACGATGGCAAGACTTATATGCAGGTATTCAACAACACAGAATACACGCTTGACCGTGATATAGGACGTGCAGGTGATTTTAAGGGCTGTTATTCCGATCTTGACGATAACAGCAGGGTCTATACCGTCAAGGAGGACGAGAATATCCTTGTAGTGAAGTTTGAAAACGGTGGCAGTGTAACTCTGATGCTGCGTGATGAAAATGTTCAGGACAGAATGGGATATTACCGTTTTAACGGTCTGCGTGTAGATCAGTCCGTAATGGCTGCGCTTTCATCAAATGACGGCAAGGCATATTCCGTTTATGTTACCCGACCCGATTCAGACGATATGTATGATTATGTCTATAACGGCAAAACCCTTCGTCAGATGAAGGAGGAGCTGGACGAATCGTGGAAAACGGAGCACGGAAAATACAATCCTCTTGACGAGGAATATCAGGCGGCGGTTCATGCTTTCCTGAAAGAAAAGATAAAGGCTGCCTA
>ONFW01000071.1 GCA_900317215.1 uncultured Eubacteriales bacterium
GCCGTTGCAGAGCTTATGGCTTTTACTGCTATCGATGATGATGAGATCGTAGGCTTCTTCACATTGAGAAGACCCTCCGAATCCTTTGATGAGCTGCGCTTCGGATTTGTAATAATTGATCCGGCCAGAAGGGGTGAGGGTCTCGGAAAAGGAATGCTCAGTCTCGGACTTGTGTATGCAAAGCAAGTGTTCGGGGCAAAAAAGGCTTCCTTAGGAGTCTTTGAAAACAATAAACCGGCGTATCACTGTTACAGAGCGGTTGGGTTCAGGGAGTCTGATCATTATGAAAAGGAAAAATACAGGATCATAGGTGAAGAGTGGAACTGTCTTGAATTAGAGCTTTGTCTTTGACCTGATATTAGCAGCATCAGAGGACTGTCATCCGGCAGTCCTTTTTCAGTTGGGTAAAGAAATAACGGAGAGGAGAACATAAATGTCGTTCAAATGTTGCAAAATACCAAAAAATATTGTATAATTATTCAATACATGAATAGTACAATGCCGTAGAAGGCTTTATAAAAGAACGACCTGCAGATAACAGCTATGGAGATGTCATTATGAAAACCTCCTGTCTTTTAGATAAGGTCAATTCCCCGTCGGACCTCAAAAAAATGACGGATGAAGAGCTCGTCATGCTTGCTTGGGAGATCAGGCGACAGATCGTGGATACCGTTGCAAAAAACGGCGGTCACCTTGCGTCGAATCTTGGAGTAGTAGAGCTCACAATAGCCATACACAGCGTTTTTGACTGTCCCGATGATAAGATAATCTGGGATGTGGGACATCAGAGCTATGCTCACAAGATACTCACAGGCAGAAGGGACGCTATTGGCACAATAAGGAAAGAAAACGGCATTTCGGGCTTTCCTAAGCGCAGTGAAAGCAAATATGACTGCTTTGACACCGGTCACAGCAGTACGTCGGTATCTGCTGCCTTAGGGATAGCCTGCGCCGAGGATATGAAAAAAAGCGATGCCTACACTGTTGCCGTGATCGGTGACGGTGCGCTTTCCGGCGGACTTGCCTATGAGGGTCTTAACAACGCCGGCAGATCAGGCAGGAACCTGATAGTTATTCTCAACGATAATAAAATGTCGATATCGCAGAACGTAGGCTCAATGGCTAAGTATCTTTCAAAAATGAGGATACAGCCGGGCTATCTTGAAGCCAAAACAAAAATGCACCGTCTTGAAAAGGTGCCTGTTATCGGCCGCCCTGTTACCAGTGGAATGAAACACGTCAAGGACTGGATGAGAGACGACTTCTTTGGTCAAAGAGGCAACATTTTCACTCAGCTCGGGTTTGCTTATTACGGACCCTATGACGGTCATGATATAGCTCAGCTCAGAACAGCCCTCAATGCGGCAAGGCATAAGCACTCTCCGGTGCTTATTCATGTCTGTACAAAAAAAGGAAAGGGCTACGGCTATGCGGAAAAGAATCCCAAGAATTTTCACGGAGTTTCAGCTTTTAACATAGAAACGGGAGAGCCGAAAACTACATCACAGGGCTTTTCGGATGTGTTCGGAAAAAGCATGTGCACTCTTGCGGCAAAGGATAAGCGCATCTGTGCAATAACTGCGGCAATGTCAATAGGCACGGGACTGAGCACCTTCAGCAAAAAGTACAGAGACAGATTTTACGATGTCGGCATAGCTGAGGAGCATGCCGTTACCTTTGCGGCAGGTCTTGCTTCTGACGGAATGATACCTGTATTTGCTGTATATTCCACCTTCCTTCAGAGAAGCTACGACCAGATACTCCACGACGCCGCTTTGCAGAAGCTACATATCGTTCTTGCCATAGACAGGGCAGGAATAGTCGGCGAGGACGGCGAAACACATCAGGGAATATATGACGTTGCTTTTCTCAATACAATGCCTAATGTGACCGTTTATGCTCCGTCAAGCTTTTCTGAGCTTGAAGCTGCTCTCATAAAGGCGATATCCAATACTGAGGGAGTTGCAGCCGTGCGTTATCCCAGAGGAGGACAGCAGTATCTTCCTGCTGATTATCACCCCGACAATCAGCCCTATACCATATACGGAGATGAACAGGCGGATACCTTGATCGTTACCTACGGAAGAGAGTTTTCTCAGGTCTGTCTTGCAAAGGAAGGTCTGTCAAAGCAGGGAATAGAGGTATGTATACTAAAGCTCAATACTATAGTGCCGATACCTGCCGGAGCAGTATTGAAAGCCGGCAGCTTTGAAAATGTGTATTTCTTTGAGGAAGGGATCAGAAACGGCGGCGCCGGAGAAAAATTCGGCTTTGAGCTGTATCAGTCGGGCTTTAAGGGAAAATATTCACTCACGGCGATAAACGGCATTGTTACTCAGGCGAGGACGGACTCCGCTCTGCATAAAACAGGACTCGACAGTGAGATGATAGAAAAAAAGATCATAAATGATCCCTGCGTTGGAGGAAGGATAAATGGCGGCAAAAAAAAGACTTGATATTTTAGTGTATGAGGCCGGCTTTGCTCCGAGCCGCGAAAAGGCAAGGGCTCTGATAATGTCGGGTATAATCTATGTTGACGGGCAGAAGTCCGACAAGCCCGGCACAGCCTATCCCGAAACGGCAAAGCTGGAAATGAGGGGAGCAAAGCCTAAATACGTCAGCCGCGGCGGATTGAAGCTTGAAAAAGCGATCCAGTCCTTTGAACTCGATCTCAACGGAAGGATCACAATGGACATAGGCGCATCGACCGGCGGCTTTACGGACTGTATGCTCCAGAACGGAGCCGCAAGGGTATATGCGATAGACGTAGGATACGGTCAGCTTGACTGGAAGCTTCGCAATGATGAACGGGTAATTAACCTTGAGCGTACTAACGTAAGATATATCACCAGGGAACAGATCCCGGACGAGATAGACTTTTTCAGCGTAGACGTATGCTTTATTTCGCTTGAGCTTGTGCTGCCTGCGGTAAGACCGCTTCTCAGCAAGGACTGTACGGCTGTAACGCTTATCAAGCCGCAGTTTGAAGCGGGCAGAGGCCTTGTCGGAAAGAACGGTGTTGTCAGGGACAAGGCGGTACATGCCGCTGTGATAAAAAAGATATACGACCATTGCCTGAACAACGGCTTTGATGTTCTTGATCTTGATTATTCACCCATAAAGGGACCTGAGGGAAATATAGAGTATCTTTTGTATATCAGAAGATCTGACGATCCGAAGGCATTTAAGGAGCTTGATATTGAAGGCGTAGTTGAGCAGTCACATAAACAGCTCGATAAATGATGATACGGGAGAAATGAAATAATGGACAGAATAAAGAGGATAGCCGTCATTCCCAACCTGACGAAAAAATGTGCATATGAGACCACGCTTGACGTCCTTACAAGGCTTGATAAGCTCGGAATGTCCGTATTTATGACAGGAAAGCTGCAGAAGGACTTCCCGAGTGACAGGATCACCTATTGTGAGGATACCGATGAGCTTTGCAGCAGGGCGGATATGGTGCTTACTATAGGCGGAGACGGCACCATTATACATGCGGCACGTCATGCGTCATTCTTCAACAAGCCGCTTCTCGGCATAAACACGGGCAGGCTTGGCTTTGCCGCGGAGCTTGAAACAGATGAGCTCGATATGCTCTCCAGGCTTAAGGACGGCAGCTATACTATAGAAAAAAGAATGATGCTCGGCATAACACATTCGGGCAAGGACGGCGTCAAGGAATTCAGGGCAATGAACGATGCGGTCATCTCACGCGGCTCTCTCTCAAGACTTATAGATATCGACGTATCTCTTGCAGCCGAAAGAGGATACATCTGCAGCTACCGTGCGGACGGCCTGATAATCTCCACTCCCACGGGCTCGAGTGCATATTCGCTTGCCGCCGGAGGCCCTGTCGTTGAGCCCGCAATGAAGTGTATACTGATGACTCCGGTATGCTCACATTCCCTGTTTGCAAGGCCGGTGGTATTCAGTCATCATTCGCAGCTTGCCGTGACAGCATCATGCGACGATGA